>CAYJOO010000030.1:0-11442 GCA_964371845.1 uncultured Azospirillaceae bacterium
CAATGTTTGGCGCAATGAGCCTTTATGGATACACAACCAAAAAAGACCTTAGTGGCGTTGGCTCGTTTATGATGATGGGGCTTTGGGGTGTTATTATTGCATCAATTGTTAACATCTTTATGAAGTCACCGGCTGTTTATTATGCAATTTCATATGTTTCTGTAGTTGTCTTTGTTGGCTTAACTGCTTGGGACACACAAAAAATAAGATTAATGTATTCTTCATCAGATGCTCCAGAAACAACAAGCAGAAAAGCAGTTGCTGGCGCATTAGAACTATACCTAGATTTTATTAATATGTTTATAGCATTATTAAGAATTTTTGGAGACAGAAGATAATCTGGCCCAGCACATTAAAACGCCTCTTATAACAAGGGGCGTTTTTTTATGGATATAACAAAAAAAATATTTACATCTTCAAATTAATCAAATATTTATACATTAAAGTTATAATCTCACAAAAATATAGATATGAGGAAAATATTATGGACACACAAACAATTAATGAAGTTGCATCATCAGGCTCTTTTTGGGGGCTTATTTGGAGTGCAGATTTTATCACAAAAATCGTTTTATTAGGCCTTATTGCAGCCTCTGTTTGGTCATGGGCAATTATCATTGAAAAAATTGGCACCTTAAGAAGTGTAAAAGCATTGTCAAAAAGCTTTGAAAAAAAGTTTTGGTCAGGCGGCTCTTTAGACAAGCTTTATGAAACCATTGGCAACAAACCAAGAGACCCAATGAGTGCAATGTTTGTTGCAGCCATGAAAGAATGGAAAAGAACCAACTTATTAAAATCAAAAACAGATCGTGCCTTCAGAGGCGTTTCTTTGCAACAACGCATAGAAAAAGCAATGCTAGTGTCTTTGGATAAAGAGGTTGATGAGTTAGAAACTAGAATGGGCTTTTTGGCATCAACAGGTTCAGTTTCTCCACTTGTTGGCTTGTTTGGTACTGTTTGGGGTATCATTAACAGCTTTAATGCAATTGGCATGAGCAACAACAACTCATTAACGGCAATGGCCCCAGGTATTGCAGAAGCATTGTTCACAACTGCTTTTGGCCTTATCGCAGCCATTCCTGCATTAATTGCATATAACAAAATATCATCAGATATTGAGAGATATTCATCAAAATTAGAAAACTTTTTATCAGAATTCTCAACGATTCTCTCTCGTGAAATTGAAGACAGTTCTATCAAGGCAGAGTGTGCAGGAGAATAATCATGGCAATAGACTTAATGCAACTGCGCAAAGCAAAAAGAAAAAAGAAAATAAAGTCAGAAATAAACATCACATCCTTAATTGATGTTATGATGGTTTTGTTGGTGATTTTTATGGTTGCAGCCCCATTAATGACAACAGGCATAAAATTGGACCTGCCAAAGGTTGGTGGCAAAGCATTAGATGCAGATGAAACAAGCATTAATATCTCAGTTGACAAAGAAGGTTATTTTTACATCGGCAAAACAGAAATTGCTGCAGATAAAATTGTTGAAAAATTAAAAGCAATTCAAGAGGCAAACAATGATGTTACCATAACAATATCTGGTGATACAGAGGCTGAATATGGTAGGGTAATAGGCCTTATGGCAATATTAAAAGAAGCCGGTTTTGAGAAGGTTGGCTTAAAAACAGAGCCAGGCACAAATAAGAAAAAATGAAAAAAAACGTATACAAATCATTAGCCTTGCACGCAATCGTTCTACTTATCTTAATTGTAGACATCTCTTTTTTATGGAAAAAAAAGCCAGATCCAACGCAAGTGCCAATTGTTGTAGACCTATCTCAACTTAAAATCTCACAATTAACCAACTTGCCACCAAAGGCAAAAAAAGCAAACAAAGATGAGGCCGCAAGCAAAGTTAAAAGAAAGATAGAAAAAAAAGCGCAACCACCAAAGCCAAAAACTCCAGAGCCCAAAAAAGAGGCTCCAAAACCAGAGCCCAAACCAAAAGTAGAGCCCAAAAAAAAGGCTGCTGAACTGGTTGCAGATAAACCCAAGCCAAAACCAAAACCAAAACCTAAGCCTAAGCCTAAGCCCAAACCAAAGCCAGCTCCAAAAAAGCCAGAGCCCAAAAAAACACCTCCAAAAAAAGAAGAGCCCAAGCTTGAAAGCCCTTTAAAAAGCTTGCTTGCATCTGTTGATGCGCTTGAAAAAGAAGAAGGCAACAAATCTAGCACTGCCAAAATAAAAGACACAGATGATGTTAAGAATATGGGCATTGAGGGTGGCACAAAAGGGAGTTATTTTTCAGAGCTTTCAATCTCAGAAATAGATGCCATAGCAGGGCGCCTTCGCGCATGTTGGAACCTTGACCCAGGAGCTCAAGGTATTCAAAACATGATAATCGAGATCCGAGCATACTTAAACAAAGATGGAACCGTCAAAGATGTCAAAATCTTAGATACTTCCAGATATTCATCAGACAGAGCCTTTAGGGCTGTGGCAGATAGTGCAAGACGCGCCGTTTATGTCTGTGCTCCATACGCAGTATTTTCAAACAATTATGCAGACGACTATGACAAATGGAAAACAATGCTCCTGCGCTTTGACCCTCTAGACGCCAGCATAAAATAATAAAAAAAGCTTTGAGCTGTTGCCCAAAGCTTTTTTGTTGTTTATTTACTACAGGTTTGATCCCACCTGTCATGAACGCCCTTTTCATAGACTGTTTCTTCATAATATGAAGAACTATTTTCTTTATAGCATCTTTTAACTCGCCCATAGTCTTTGGGGGATGATAGTTCAAGACACTCAATTTGCTTGATCATAAAATCAATATGATTCTCTAACGCAATTTCTGCATTTTTTCGCCATCTTCTTATAGCAAGCTTCAATATTGATCCTTGCATAAACTTCTTGCTATTAAAAAAGTGCGGATTTATGTTTTCGCCATAGACCCGACAAAGTTCTGCAGTTAATTTTATGTCCTCTAAAAGGAGCCTTCCCCCGCAGAGCCCAAAGCCATTGTATCCGTCTTTGAGTAATTGCTCAAGTGTTTGTTCTATAACCAGATATGAAAGCTTCATATCGGGAACAATTTGTTGAACAATCAGAGACAATAGTTTGGAGTGTCTTTGCGGCACACTCCAAATAAGAGAAGTGTCATTTTTGATAACACTTTTTACTATTGTTGCAGCCTCTGCATAATTATTTGCAACCTCATCTGGAGAGATAATGTTGCAAAGTGGAATACCCATTCTGCGGAGAACGTGTCCATGCAATTGGTTGTCCATTTTTTTATAAAACGTTTTGTTTATTTGTGTTTGACTTTTAACACAAATAACATAAGGACACCATCCTGCCATTCTTCTTACTTTGTAATAAGCTACAGCTCCCCAAATAGAAGAGATTGGGTCACTACCATAAACCACAACATATTCTGCTGGTGAAATTTCACCTACTTGATTTTGTGTGGTTTGTTCAATTGAAAGTTCGAGCAACGCTTCTTCGGCAAGCTCTTTTTGCTTTTTTTTCATGCTTGTTTTTTTGTTAGGTTAATAATAAATATAAATCAGCGCAATATTATGATCTTTTTTTCTTTTGTCAATGTTTTTATTAATGATTTGTTTGTCTTGATTAAAGAAAAATTAATATTTGGCAAATAAGATATTGACAAATTTGTATAATATTCTTATATATAAAATAAATTTTTATATTCAAAAAAAGGGTTTTTCATGTCAGATATAGAAAAAGAAGACTACTCAGAGGCGCAAGGCTCTGATGCACCAATACTTGATTCATTGGGCTCCGCGGTTAAAAGATTATTAGAAAAAGGTTCCGCAAACGGTTATATTACAATGGAAGAACTCAACAAAGCCTTGCCTTCAGAGCGCGAGTCAAGTGAGTTTATTGAAGATATTATGTCATCAATTTCAGACATGGGCATTTCTATTATAGCAGAATCAGAGGTTGAAAGTTTTGACCCAGATGAGGCTGTGGAATCGCAAGAATCCGCATCTGATGAATCTGGCAACTATGATGAAAAAGAAATGGGTCGCTCTGATGACCCTGTTAGAATGTACCTTAAAGAGATGGGCACTGTTGAGCTTTTATCAAGAGAAGGTGAAATTGCAATTGCCAAACGTATTGAAGCCGGCAAAACCGTAATGATTGACGGCCTTTGTGAAAGCCCAATGACATTAAAGGCAATCTCAGGGTGGAGAGATGAACTCTTAAATGAAACAATGCAATTAAGAGATATCGTTGATCTTGAGATGATGTATGGAGATGATCCAGAAGCTCTATCTTTTGAAGAAGAAGAAGCCGCCGAGGAAGATTTTGACAAAGTTGCAGAAGCATTATCAAAAGGTGATAACTTAGATGATATCGATGATGACTTAACCGATGATATTGAGATTGAAAGCACTGGTTCAGAAGATGATGTAGAGGATGATGAGAGTGATGAAGAAGAAGGCTCAGAATCTTTAGAAGCCGATGAAGACGAAGGCGCATCTGGTAGAGTAAATGCGTCTATGAGCGCAATGGAAGAAGCTTTAAGAGAGCCTGTTTTAGAGATTTTAACTAGCATTTCAAGTTATTATGATGATCTCAAAAAAATTCAAAGCCAACGCGTTGATGCAATCTTAAAAGGCAAAAAAATTACCACAGCTGTTGAAAACAAATACGTTTCAATCAAAAAAGAACTTGTTGAGCTAATGAGCTCAATTCACTTAAACGCTTCAAGAATTCAGCAACTTGTTGAGCAATTAAACTCAATCAACAAAAGACTTATGGGTCTTGAAGGCAAGTTATTAAGATATGCTGTTTCTTGCAAAATCAAACGTGAAGACTTTTTGGAGGTTTATCAAACTTCAGAGTTGGATCCAAACTGGATTGAAAACATCTCAAAAAAGAAAGATAAAAACTGGAAAACATTTGTAGAAAAATATGGCTTGGAAATCGCAGAATTAAGAGAATCAGTTGCTCAGATGGCTCAAGAGTGTGGGCTTCCTATTTTTGAATACAGAAAAATGGTAGACACAATCAAAAAAGGTGAAAGAGAAGCTGAAAGAGCAAAAAAAGAAATGATTGAGGCAAACCTAAGACTTGTAATCTCAATTGCCAAAAAATATACCAATAGAGGATTGCAGTTCTTAGACCTTATTCAAGAAGGTAATATCGGTTTGATGAAGGCCGTTGACAAGTTTGAATATCGCCGTGGTTATAAGTTCTCAACTTATGCAACATGGTGGATCAGGCAGGCCATAACTCGTTCAATTGCAGATCAGGCCAGAACAATCAGAATCCCGGTTCATATGATTGAGACAATCAACAAACTTGTTAGAACATCACGCCAAATGTTGGCAGAAACAGGCCGTGAGCCAGTACCAGAGGAATTGGCAGCAAGGCTTTCTATGCCGCTTGAAAAAGTTCGCAAAGTCTTAAAAATTGCCAAAGAGCCTGTGTCATTAGAGTCTCCTGTTGGTGATGAAGATGATAGCTCATTGGGTGATTTTATTGCAGATGAAAACGCAATGCAGCCATTAGACAGTGCAATTCATGTTAACCTAAAAGATACTTGTACAAAAATACTTTCATCTTTAACTCCTCGTGAAGAACGCGTTTTAAGAATGCGTTTTGGAATTGGCATGAATACAGATCATACTTTAGAAGAGGTTGGTCAGCAGTTTAATGTTACTCGTGAGCGTATTCGTCAGATTGAGGCAAAAGCATTAAGAAAACTCAAACACCCATCAAGATCAAGAAAGCTAAGAAGCTTCCTAGATCAATAATAAATTAGCGCCACATAATGTGGCGTTTTTTTTATTGTCTTGCAAAATAAAATAATTTATTTATGATAATCATTGCAGTCAAGATTGCTTGACTGTGGTGCCTGAAAAACACCTCACAAGGAATACTCCACTTTGGTGGAGCGCCCGATATAAGGCTTTGCTCGAATTAGGGTGGCTGTCTTTGTGCAGTTTTTCAGCTCCACCACCCATTTTATTTGGGTGGTTATTTTATTTGTAACATAAATGCCATGCAAATGTCATTTGATAAACTAGGAGCTAAAAATGCAAAATAAAAAACAAAACAATTTTAAATATGAAAACATAAATCCCAATAAAAAAGCAGATTTTCAAAAATGCTATAAAGATGCTATAAATCTTATTGGGCAATTAAGAAACACCCTTCAGCAATTGGCCGCAAGCCACAAAGCAATTGCAGATAAAAACAATGGCGGTCAATGACCGCCACACATAGTATTTTGATTATTTCTTATATTTTGGTTTTTTCTTGTTTTCAGAAAACTCAAATGTTTCATCTTCAAAAGACGCGTTGTCATCAACATCAAACAAAGACACCACAACCTCAATTCCTTGTGGGTCAACAATGCTCCATTGCTTTAGCGCAAAAGGTGAGTTTGAAAACAGAAGTTTTATTGGGCCCACGTCAGGATTGTTGGCATGTTCAATTTCTATAGATGTTGTACCTGCATCTTGATAAAAGTCTTTAATTTTAAGTTTTTTATTGTCAATTTTAACATCATTTGCCAAAATCAAAGAAGCCGGGATGTCGTCATAATCAATGTGTGTTGTTTGATCAAGCTCTTTGTCATGATAAACAATAAAGTTGCCATCTCCAACAATCAACACATCTGTCGGTGCCCCATACTCCATTCTGATTTTGTTTGGCTTTGATATCTTAAGAGTTCCCTCTGCCATATTGCCATTTGATGCATTTTGCACAAACTTTGCAGACATATTGCTCAAATTATTTAAGTAGTTTTCAATTTGTGCAACATTATCTGGGGTTTGAGCATTGGCATTTGTCGCAAATAATAATGCCACAATCATTAATAGATATTTCATTGTTCTTCACCAAATTTATTATTAATAAGAGCTTCCAAAGCCTCCATTACTTCTGCAGCTTGGTTGCCAGTTGCGCAAACGTCTATAGTTGTTCCTTTTGATGCAGCAAGCATCATAAGCCCCATTATAGATGTTCCACCAACTTTTTGCCCAATGCGTTCAACTTCAACTTCACAGTCAAATTGTTCAACAGTCTTAACAAACGCTGCTGCAGCACGCGCATGTAAACCCTTTAGGTTTTGAATTTCCATACATTTTTTTTGCATTTTATGCTCCTAATAATTGAGATGCAATATTGATATATTTTTTGCCCGCATCTTGTGCGCCTTCAACCGATTCTTTTAAGTTTTTTTCTTTTCTAAGAGATGCAACTTTAATAAGCATTGGCAAATTAATCCCTGCAATAACTTCGGTTGTTTCATTCATAATAGATATCGCCAAATTTGATGGTGTTCCGCCAAACATGTCGGTTAATACAATAACACCTTTTCCTGAATTAACGGAATGAACTTTTTCTAAAATTTCACTTCTTCTTGTTTCCATATTATCTTCTGGACCAATGCAAACACCTTGTACTTGTTCTTGTTTGCCAACAACGTGTTCCATTGCAGATATAAACTCAGTTGCAAGATTGCCATGAGTAACTAAAACTAAACCGATCATTTTTCAATCCCAACCTTCCAAGATTTTATTGCACCAAAAGCAGCCAAAAGTTCTTCTTTGCTTTTTGCCTTAACATATTCATCTGCTCTTGTTTGTTTGCCCACAACTTCAATATTTTCAACATTTTCTACAACTGCGGCATATACTCTTTCAACAGTTTTACCCACTAGTTCCACAATCATTACAAACTCAGCAGCAGCAAGGGCTTCTGCAGTTTCATGATCAATTCCTTCTAATTTAACAGAAAGTCTTTCATCTCTTTTGAGTAATGCATTTTCTTTGCCATCAAATTCTAATATTGGAGAGCTCGGAGTGTTTTCTCTTGCGTCAATAAATATTGCAAGCTCGCCATATTTATTTTCAATAATTTCAAAAAAATCTTGTTTTTCAATTAGTGTATAATATTGTGTTTCCATTTTAAATCCTCTTTAACATGACTATATATTATAAAAAAGAAACTGTAAATAATTTTTTAATGATTTATAAGATATTATAAATTATAATTCAGGAGGGTTAATATGAGTGTTGGCAAAACCAGAAGAGTTGCAGCTAGCGCCCAAAATATAAAAAGGGCACAGCCTGCGTATAACGCATCAAATAGTGATGTTGAAAAGATTGATACAACAAATAATGTTTTAATAAGAGATGATAATGAGTTTTCTGGCGGCAAAGGCGGCGGCCAAAACAAAAAAGAAGATGAACAAGAGTTTGTCTCAGATCAAGCATTTGTCTCAAACGCAATAAACCTGCAATCATCAGAAGCGCAGGCCAGTATGGATAATAAAACAGCTGCCTTTAAGGCCTATGAAACAGAACCCATACAAGAAGAAGATGAAGACTTTGATGAATTTGTCTAAAACTGTCAATTGTTACAATGATGTTAATTTTCTCAATTTTATCACTCTTTTTCTAGACACCCGTTTTGCATTGTGATATACTAAATAAAAAGGAGCAAGTTATGTATATCTGGGTAATATTAACAGCATTTATTGTGTCATTGCACACCTACAACCTTCATTACAGAGAAGATGAGGGCGCTGTTCGTCTTACGCCAATAGCAGAAGCTGTTGCCGCAAAAGTAACTATTCAACACAAAGCATTGCTAAAATATCAAGAAAAAAACAGATCAACTATAGAAGACAACGTCTTAATTGATAGCTACAGAGAGTTTAGTGATGATGAATTAATTGAATACGCTCCATTTTCAGTAACGTTTGACGACAGGGTTCATAGTGCGTTATTTTGTATAGATGCAAGTGTCTCTGATAAAAGCGTGTTGACAAGATGCGATAAAACATCTGGGGTTGAGGGTTATTTTGTAACATATATGCAAATTCCTTGGCGTTGGTTGAACAGAGATCTAGAGGCCACAGACACCTTTGAAAAATATACCGCAAACGGGCATTTAATTACTGGAATAACAAATGTTTCAGGCAGAAGCACAACTTTTGGTTATAACATTCCAAAAAGAACAGAACTTTCTGACCCTGAAGATGTTTATGTTTCAGATGTTGAAATCAGAAATATTCACGGCAGAAGCTTTTTGCCAGAGGCAATATTTAAGCATCACGAGTTTGACAAAGTTTGCATGCAAGGCGTTCCATGCATATTATATTTAAGTACTGCGTTTAAGAGATAAAGGAGAAGAGAAATGAAAAATTCAAAATTACAAAAAGCATTACAAAAAGGGAGCCTTATGGTAGAAGCGCTTGCCATGCTTGGGCTTATTTCCATCGTAACTCCTGTTATCTATAAAAAAGCAGCAGAAAGAACTGCAGAAATGCAAGATATTAATGAAGCCGGTCACTTAAGAGTGATGAGTCGTTCCTTTGACACATTCTTAAAAAGTAGATACGCAGACTTGGCAGTAACATCTGATGCAATCTCTCAAATAACAGATCCTACTGATATTGAAGAAATTATAAAGTTCTTCCCACAAGGTTTTAGCGCAGATCAGTCAAAACTGTTTGAAGGTTTTGAATTCTGGGTAGAAAAAAGAGATGAAACATCAGAATATCCCAAACGTTTAACAGGTTTTGTTGTTGCCAAACCAAAAGTTGACGGAGCAATCTCAAGAGCTTCAAGAATTGCCTCAATGATTGGTACCAACGGCGGTGTCGTAAAAGACAACGTTGTACAAGGTGCGCAAGGTGTTTGGGAACTAGATGCTGACTTGCTTGGCTCCGTAGAAGACGGTGCGGTGGTTGCATCATCAATCCAAGGCGTGATAGATTCTGCTGGTGGTGATGACCTTTTATACAGAAGAAAACAAGACAATCAGCTACTCAACACTATGGAAACAACATTATACTTCCTTGGTGCAGAAGGAGATAATGATATTGTTGGTGTCAATAAACTTATTGGTGCAAGTGTTGAATTAAAGAAAAAACAAGACGCCGGCGGTGCTACAGTTTCTGGCACGGGTGATATCTCAGCAGAGGGCAACGCAACAATTGGCGAGCTTTTAACCGCAGGTACTGCAGACATTGCATCAGGCTTGTTTAAGGTGTTTGGAGCATCTACAGATGCAACCAATCCATCATCAGCAAGAGTTGAGATAGATGGCGCTCCAACCGCATCTGAGTTGCCAGACGGATTGGCTCCAGATGGTGTATTGCAAGTTGGTGGCACAGGTATTGATACCACTTCATTAACAGCAAATACTGTAGAAACAAAAGTTTTTGGCGCAGAAGATTTGCAAGGCGGGCAATTAACAACTGATGACACAGATGATGAAAAAGCACGCACATTCTCAGCTGTGGATGATCAGGTTTCTGTAACAGATGGCACGTTTAATTTGGTAAACTCAAATTTAGAGAGCCCATACTTCAAATTGTTCACAGAGCCAACAGCAGGTTCTGCAGATGGAGAACCAGGAGTTGTGACAATTGGTGAAAGTCTAGAAGTTGTTTTTGATGAAGAAGGCAACATGACAACCACATCAGACATTGTCGCTCCATATTTAATTGTCAGAGATGACATTGCTGTATTAGGCAACACAGACAATTCTGGCAACACCATTGTAAGAGTAACAAATGACAAAGTTGAGCTTGGATACCGTGACTTTTTAAACACTAGTGATTTGGAAGGCTCAACAGGTTATGACAATGTTATTGTTGACAAAGATGGCTTTGCCGTAAATGATAGTACTTATGGCGTCGGCTCAGTTTTATTAGAAGTCTCTGCAGACAAACAAGGCGAGCCAGCTTTAATGTTTGATACCGGAACAACCGGTACAGACTTTAAGATAACTGGCACAGATACAGAGACATCAAATATTCTAAGCGTCTATAATGATGACGGCTCAACAAAAATCTTGCAAGTTGGCGGCGCAATTCCAGAAGGTATACCTGGAGCTGATATTCCTCACGTTTATATAAGAGATGGTGGAATTCATGTATCAGGAAGCAATAAAACGCTACAGTTGCCAAGTGAATACTTTGCAAGTGGTGTAGAAAACGATGGTTATATACTAGTTGATAGAGTTATTTCTCAGGTTCCGGTTGAATCTGATCAGTTTTCATCATCTAGCCGTTTGCCAGAAAGCTATAGCGACATTACTAAATACGATAGATATCAAGTTAATCCTGCATATACTTCAGTGATGCACGACATAAAGTTGACATCACGTGGTGGTGCAAGGCTATCAGACGTTTTGCCAGACTTTATTACAAAAGGCATATATTTAACAGATAACACCTTCAGAGACGATATCGGTGGTGGGAATATATTTAACTGGAGTAATGTAGTCATTGAAGATAACAGAACAGATTTGACAACTATTCCAGGCCAACCTGGATCTTGTAATACTGCTGACTGTGAAACCTCTCCATGGTTGGGCTTTGTTCCTGCTCCTCAGTGTCCTCCGGGATATTCAAGGGTTGCTACTATGGCGCCACTTAGATTCAATATGGCAAAAGCATATGCGGTCAACTTTGACAGCACTGGTGAGCCAGAACTTG
>CAYJOO010000031.1:0-9176 GCA_964371845.1 uncultured Azospirillaceae bacterium
TAATTGTAAAATTTGTCCCAAAAGAGGCCACCAAAAATCTGGAAAGAGTCGTGTATTGTAGGGATTCCCCCCCAAAATCAATGGCCGGGCCGCCGCCAATTTTCCGTGCTGTTGGGCGTGTTGTTGTTGTTGGTGTTGGTTTTCTTTTGAGTTTTTTTTGTTATTTTCTTGTGATTGATCTTGCTTTTCATTATTGCTATTGCTATTGCTATTGCTTTGATCTTGATTTTGTTGCTTTTTTAAGTATTCTAAATTAAATTTTGCATCTTGATTATTGGGGTTGTCCTTAAGAACTTCTTCATACAAATTGATAGCTTCTTTTATGCTTCCTGCTTTTGCAAGGGCGTTTGCTTTGTTATACTTGTTTGAAAATAAATTAATGGCTTTTTTGTAATCCCCACTTTTATATAAGCTGGATGCTTGCCAATCTTGATTTGTGAAATGCTTTGATGCGCTTTGATAGTTTTTGTTGTTAAATTCCTTTAATCCTTTTTGATTGGCGTTTAAGAATATGTTTGCGTTGGCATTAAAAGATAAGAAAAATAATATAACAAATAAGCCTTTTTTGAATGAGTATAGGCAAACCAGAGCAGGGAGTATTAAGAAGTAATAACCCATATCTACCCAATCTTTTGTTGTACTTTGTGTTTTTTTTAAGTCTGTTGTTTGGGAATTTATTTTTGCGATTGCATCATTAATGTTTGTGTTTTGGTTGTTGCTTAGGATGATTATTTGCCCCTTATTAAAGCCAGCATCTTTGAGTTTTTGTTGTGCTGTTTTTGTTGCATTGTTTATATCATTGCCATTTGATGGCATAATTGAATGATTTATTTGTGGGAGCAGATTTTTGATAATATCTTTGTCTGCTGTTATGGGGCTTGCAACATATGCTTGGTCTGCAAAAACAATTAATCCAAAACTTGTTTGAGGTGATTGGTTTATAATATCTAATATATTAAATTTGAACTTTTCTAGATCTGTAATACTTGTATCTGTTGAAAGATCGATAGCTATAACAGCGGCACTTTGTTTTGCATAGTTGGGGATTTCTTGTTTTATCCAGCTTGGTCCTGAAATTGCAATTATTAATGAAAACATTGATGCTAATATTGCCCACCATATTGTGTTTGATTTGTTTTTATTTGAGTTGCCAGACAGAAAGTTTAAGAGTTCTTTGTCTACAATTTTTGCCCATGCAGAATGGGTGGCAGAGCTGCGCTTTATATAGATTATAAAAAACGGCAATATAGGCAATAGTAATAAAAACCAGGGGCGCAAAAATATCATTACAATCTCCTTTTATAAACAAATAAGAAGATGCTTGCAAGCAACAACGCAAAGCACGCCGGAATATAAAATAACTCAGTTACTTTTATTATGGTTTTGTTTTGGCTGTCAATTGGCTCTAAAGCGTTTATTTCTTGATATACTCTTGCAAGGTCAGCACCTGATGATGCTTTGAAGTATCTTCCATTAGTGAATTCTGCAATTAGTTTTAGGTATTTTTCATCAAAACCTTGAGAGCCAAAAATGGCGTCTAAGAAGTTGTTTTTTGAGCCAAGTCCAATGGTATATATTTTGACACCTTCTTTTTGTGCAAGCTCAATTGCTTGAGCAACTGAGAAGTATCCATCATTGCTTTCTCCATCGGTTAATAATATCATTACTTTTTTATCTTTGTTTGGGGTGTCTTTTAAGTATTTTAAGCCAAGCCCTAAGGCATCTCCTATGGCGGTTGATTGTCCTGCCATACCAGCTTCTGCTTGGTTTAAGACCTCAATAACAGCTTTTTTATCATATGTGATTGGGGCCTGAAGATATGCTTTTGAGGCAAATAATACCAAGCCAACTTTATCAGAGCTGCGGCTTGCAATAAATTTTGATGCAATTGCTTTTACACCGCTTAAGCGATCTTGGACTTTTGCGTTGTATACAAAGTCTTTTTCTAACATTGATGGGGAGATGTCTGTTATCATAACAATTTCTCTGCTTTTTGATGGTATTTTGATTTCTTCATCTTTGGTTATTGGGCGCATAAGGCAGATAACCAAAAGTGCCCAAATAATAAATATATAAAAGAATTTTGTTTTATTTTGAGCTTTGGTTGTGGGGGTGCCTTCAATTGCTTGCAAATCTTTTATGAAGGGAATTCTTAAGGCAGAGCCAAGATTATTTTTTTTTGCAGGCAGAATCGTTTGCATTATTAATGGCAAAAAGATTAAAATCCAAAGATTGGGATGCATAAAAGTTATCATAAATTTTCTCCAATAAATTTTATGCAAAATGCTTTTATTTGTGCTGTGTTTTGCAAGTTGTAATCTTTGTTTTCAGGGCTTAAGTATGGAGCGTTTATCAATAAATTCATTGATTTATTATCAAGTTTATATGAACAGTTTTGTGTTAAAAAACTTTCCCATTCAGAGCCTTTTTTTGATTGTGCTTTTTTGTGCTTGTATATACATATGCGTCTTAAAACTTCAGAACAAGTTGTTGCGAAAATAATGGGATTGTCTTGGCTTGCTTTGTTTATGAGATTTGTGGCATATCTTTTTTTTGAGTGTTTGATAGCTTTTTTTATGCAGATGTATAAAACAAATGCAATGATGATAAGACATAAGACAATATACCAGCCAATTGCAGGTGGAAAAGCTGAAACGCCCTCAGGAAGGTGGATATCTCTTAATTCTGGTAAGTTATCTTTCATGCCTTAAATATAAAATATTATATTAAAATATCAAGACTTGTTTGGAAGGTTGTCTACAATATTGTAAATGTATTCAACAACTTTTGGATCATCCCACTTGGCACCGCCTTTGATGCGTGCAATTTCTTGCCCTTGTGCATTTATTATTATCATATGTGGAGTGCCAGTTACGCCAAGTTTTTTTGCAAGTTTTCTGTTTTTATCTATATAACTTGTTAAGTTGATGCCGCCAAATTTGTTTAACATTTGTTGACTATAACCAGCTTTGCCCCATTCTGTTGACGATGAGAGCATTAAAACATCTATGTTTTTTTCTTTTTTTGCATTTTGAGAAAATTGGTTTAATGAGCGCAAGCCTCTTATGCATGGCGCGCAGTCTTTTGACCAAAAAGAGATAATGGTTGGGCGTGTTGTAAAATCTTTGGCTTGATATGCTTTGCCAGAAACATCATAAAACTGAGTTTGCACCATTTCTTTTGGAGCTTTGTATACAGTAACGTTTTGTTCTTTTGCTATAGCTTGTTGGCAGATAAAAAAAGAAAGAATTGATAAAAGTAGAATTTTTTTCATGGTATTAACCTTTTTTCAAGTTCTTTGTTATTATAATTGTTTTTATTAATATGTAAAGAGAGGTTTTATGATTAAGCACATTTTGGCGCTTTGCCTTATTGTTTTTGCGGTTTGCAGTTGTGGTAAAATGTCTGCACCGTCCCCAATTGAAGGTTCTTCATACCCACACTCATACCCTAGGAGATAATTTTTTATGACAGATAATTTGTTTGAAGCTGATATAATTCCTTATGTGGAGTTTGCAGATAATGCAAATGAACGCACGCCTTGTGTGTTGGTGCTTGATTGTTCTGGCTCAATGCGAGGAGAGCCCATTGACCAATTAAACATGGGGCTAAAGGCCTTGGAACATGAATTAAAGGAAGATATTGATGCATCTTCACGTGTGCAACTCTTGATTATTAAAGCATATGGCAAAGATGAATGTGAGGTTTCTGCTGATTGGGTTGATGCTATGAATTTTGAAGCCCCAAAAATGGTGGCAAATGGATTGACCCCACTTGGAAAAGCAGTTGACCTTGCCTTGAAAAAAATTGAAAACCAAAAAACAATTTATGATAATTGCGGTATTACATCAAAAAGACCATGGATATTTATTATCTCTGATGGAGAGCCAACAGATTATGACTGGGAAATCATTGCAAAAAAAGCAATTAAGGCACAAGAAAATAAAAAAGTGGTTATACATGCGGTGGGTACAAAAGATGCAAACTTAGAAAAACTTGCAAAGTTTTCTGTCATGAGGCCAAAAAGGTTATCAGGGCTTAGGTTTACGGAGTTTTTCTTGTGGTTGTCAAGAAGTGTTTCTTGTATATCTAGAGCTTCTGCCTCAACAGAAGAAGCTTTGGATGATATTGGCGATTGGTATGAAGAAGAATAGATACATTGGAACATCTGTAAAAGGGCAGAAAAACAAAAAACAAAATAAGCAATGTGAAGACTTTTTTGTTTATAAAGCCTTTGGCAAAAAACAGATTGGAATCGTATCAGACGGGGCGGGTAGCGCAAAATATGCAAAAATTGGTGCTCAGGTTGTGTGCAACACATTAATTGATGTTTTAAGCAGCGCAAATCTTAATAATGTTAAAGAAAAAGTTGTTAAGGCAATTGAGATATCAAGAGACAAACTTTTGTGTCATCGGTTTTGTAAGGATAAAAACTTAAGGGACTTTTCTGCAACAATGATTGGCTTTTTTTATCATAACAACCAAGGTGTTATGTTTCATATTGGTGATGGTGCGGCTATTGGTCTTGATAAAGAAAATGCTATCACGCTTTCTTATCCGCATAATGGATATTTTTCTTGTGAGACGTTTTTTTATACAATGGATGATTGGCGCTCTCATTTGAGGTTTACTAGTTGTAAAAAATTGAGCTCAATTTTTTTGATGACAGATGGAATATCTCCGTTTGCACTTGAGGGGGGCAAGCTTCGGGATAATTTTATTATTCCGATTAATGAGTTCTTAAAATCTGAGAAAACAAAAAATCAAAAATTGAAATGTTTGGAAAACACTTTTGATAATGACAAGGTCAATAAGCTTAATTCTGATGACAAAACGCTATTGTGGTGTGAGCTATGATGTATAATGCTTTATATGCAAATCAAACCTCCACTGAGATTGAGATTGGGGATCAAGTTCATAAAGGCGGAGCATCTGGCAAAATTTGCTTGATTAAAAACTTGCCAGGAAAAGTTGTAAAAATTTTTCATAATAATGCAAACTCTGCATCTTATAGAGAAAAACTTGAGGCAATGTTATTAAATCCTCCTGCCATTGAAAATATTGAAAAAGATGGGCAAACATTTTGCCAAATTGCATGGCCAGAGGCAATCGTAGAAGATGAAAATGGTTTTTGTGTTGGTTATGTAATGCCTTTGATTGATATGAATAAAGCCGTGTCTTTGGACCATTTGATGCAAAAGGCAGTTAGAAAAAAACTTGGCTTGTCTGAGAAATATGTATATAGAATGTTTGCTGCATATAATGTTGCCTCAATCGTTGCTGAGTTGCACAAAAAAGGGCATTATATTATTGATTTGAAACCCTCTAATATTTATGTGTATAAAGATAATATGTTTGCATGTCTTTTGGATTGTGATGGCTTTTCAATTAAAGGTGAGGGGCAAAAACGCTATCCTGCTGAATTTGTCTCTGAGGAATATATTTTGCCAGAAGGCAAAAACATGGACGTTGCTGATATGGATGAAGAGCAAGACAAATTTGCGCTTGCGGTTTTAATTAATGGGATTCATCCATTTGCAGGAACACCGCATAAAAATGATGATGTTGTTTTGGGGATCCAGGATAGAATTTTTGCACATCATTATCCATATGCAATGTTTGCTGATAGATATCAGGCAGTGCACCCGTACTCATTGCATCAATACTTTGATAAAGAAATTCTTGATATGTTTGATGCAGCGTTTGCACAAAACCCGACGCGCCCAATTGCAACTCAATGGCAAAAACATTTGTGGAAGATATTATCAGAAATAAAGGTATGTAAAAAAAATAAAGATCATAACTATTGGACCAATAAAGGCTGTGGGCTTTGTGCAGTAGATAATAAATTTTTTCATAATATGTCTGAGAAAATTGAAAATAAGAAAAAAGAAAAATTAATTAGGGGTAAAACAGCAATAGAGCTGACAACTGAGCATAGTGTGCAAAAAAGAAGCCTTGCAATTGTTGAAGAAAGAAGAAAAAAATATATCTCTGTTATTATATATGTTATATATGTTTTGGTGCTTGGTGGTTTTTATAATATTGTTGCTCCTTTTTCAGATGCTATAAGAAGTGTTGGCTTGTCTGCACAGATAATTTGTATTATACTGTTTTTAATTGGTATATATTATCTTATAAACACATTTGATGATAAAATAAATTTCTTAAAGAGCCCTCAGGTTAAGAATGTGTCTATGGTATATGCTCTTATATGTTTTTTTATTAGCTTTTTGGTGATCAATGATATTGACTTTAGTTTTTTGACACTGGGCAATTAGAATTAATTATTTTATAAAAATAAAATTAATTTAAAACTATTTAAATTCTTAATCGTTATACTATATGTAGGAGATATGAAAATGGAAAATATTGTTTCAGAGTTGTTAAAAGAGGCAAAGCCTTATTACTTTAAGAAAAAAAGACAAAAGCAGGTAGTGCAATCTGCTGCTTCAATGCTTGGTGTGTTTTTGGTTGTTTTTGCTCTTTCTTTTAATGCTCAAGAATATCAATACACATCTGAGGCGTTTGACGAAGTCGCTTTTGGCTCGGTGATATCTGAGCAAGGCTTTGCGGTTGATGAATATGGATTGTTAGAGGTGTGATTTGAAAGAAATTATAAACACACATTCAAAATATGTAAAAGCAATTATTAGAAATATATTAGGCTCTAATAATGATGATGTTGAACAAGAAGTGTATATCAAAGCGTGGAAGGCTAAGGAAAACTATCAAGATGACGGAAAACTGAAAAACTGGCTGTCGGTGATTACAAAACACACTTGTTTTGATTATATTAAATCATCTCAGCAAAAAATATTTTCCTCATCAACAGAAATTGAAGAGGAAAAGCTTGTGGCAAAAAATGAGGTTGAAGAAGAGTATAGCCAAAAGCAAAGGCAAAAAATAATTCTAAAGGCGGTTTATAATCTGCCAAAGGATTTATCAAAAATTATTATTTTATACGAATTTGAGGGATATAGTTATGATGAGATTGCAAGCAAGCTTAAAATATCATTGCCTCAGGTTAAAAACAAACTATTTAAGGCCAGAAAAATTTTGGCTCAACAATTAAACTTTTTGAAAGGATAAAGTTATGAAAAAAATATATTTAACATCAATTTTGACTGCGGCAATGTTTGCAACATTTAATGCACAAGCAATGGAACGCAAACACCACAACAAAGAAGAAATGGGCGCAAAACTTGCTAAAGAACTGAACTTGAGCGCTGAGCAACAAGCTCAATCAAAAGCATTGAATGAAAAAGCACAAGCACAACTTAAACCTTTGATGGAAGAAATGAAAACACTTAGAGAAGAGGTGAAAAAAGGCAAGCCTGCAAAAGATGCAACAAAAGCAGAGAAAAAAGCATATAAAGAAAAAATGAAGCCAACTCGTGAGAGAATGGAAGATTTAAGAGATGATATGGATGATATCAGAGAAGACCATAGAGATGCTTTTGAAGATATCTTAACAGATGAACAAGAAGACAAATTTGAAGAAATTAAAAAAGAAAGAAAAGAAAAACGCAAAGAAAAACGCAAAGAAAAAAAAGGTGATAAAAAACACAAAAAAGAAAGTAAAAAATAATTTGATACTTTTTGGCGGCAGGGGAGTTTTCCCCTGCTTTTTTTGTGTTTGAAAACATTAATTGATATTTAATAAATATCTTATATTATGTGGACTAAGGAGAACTTTTATGGCAAAATATTGTTTTTGTGGAGTGTCAGGTTCAGGAATGAGCACTCTTGCACAAATATTAAGAAAAAGAGGGCACATAGTTTGTGGCTCAGATGCCTATTTTGATATGGGTAGAAATGAAAAAGAAAAAAACATTTTGGAGAACTTGGGCATTGAACTTTTTGCCCAAGATGGATCAATGATAACAGAAGATGTTGATTGCTTGTATATTAGCAAAGGCGTTATTAAAGATGACAACCCAGATGTGGTGGCAGCAAAAGAAAAAAATGTGAAAATCTTGTTTAGAACTGATTTGCTTGCATCTATTTTTCATGAGTATAAGCACTCAATTGCGGTGGCTGGAACATCAGGGAAAACCACCACAACTGCAATGATAGGTTATGCTCTTGATAAATTGGGGCAAAAGCCAACAGTTATTAATGGTGGTATCTTAAAAAATTATAATGCAGAAAATGCAATGCAAAGTTATATTTATAATGATGGCGATATCTGTGTGATTGAAGCAGATGAATCAGATGGATCTCTTGAAAAATATCATCCATATATTGGGGTTATTAATAATATGAGCATTGACCATCAACCATTGGAAGTGTTGCACGAATATTTTGAAGACTTTGCAACTAGGTGTGATTATGGCTTGGTGATAAATGCGGATTGTGAAAATTTGCAAGATATTAATCATCATAAAAATACAGTCAAATATTCTATCCAAAATCCAATTTCATATTCAATTAAAAATCCTGAGGCAAGTTTGTATGCGGCCGATATTAAGGCAGAAAGCGATGGTATGCGCTATAAGCTTGATGGCAAGGAGTTTATGCTTGCTCTTATTGGTGAGTTTAATGTTTCTAATGCATTGGCAGCGATTGCTGTTTGTAGCTTGCTTGGTATAGATAAATTTGATGCAGCAAAAGCTCTTGAAACCTTTGCAGGAACAAGAAGGCGTCTTGAGTTTGTGGGAACAAAAAATGGCACAAGTGTTTATGATGACTTTGGGCATAATCCAGAAAAAGTTTATAATTCTATAAAAGCTCTTAAGGCATATGATGGCAGATTAATTGTGATGTTTCAACCTCATGGTGTGCCCCAGATGAAAATTATGGGAATGAAAATTATGGAGAAATATGCTCAAATTCTTGGAAAAGATGATATATTGATTATGCCAGAAATCTTTTTGGCAAAGCCAGAAGATTTGGTTGATATGAACTCTCAAAAACTTATAGATTATGCAAAATCTTTGGGCGTTAATGCACACTTTTTGCAAACAAAAGATGCGTGTAGAGATTTTTTTGTTGCAAGTGCAAAAACAAATGACAGGCTTGTTGTGCAAGGGGCTAGAGATGGCTCTTTGCCCAACTTTTGTGCGGAGCTTTTAGAGGCTTTGTAATATGAGAAAAAACTCAACAACATTTGATTTGAAGCATTTTTCAAATGCATTAAAGCCAATTACAAAAAAGGTTTTGGGCAAAGGTGG
>CAYJOO010000031.1:9186-11043 GCA_964371845.1 uncultured Azospirillaceae bacterium
TGACCTTATTGCAAATTGGAAGAGTATTGTTGGAGATGATCTTGGCGCTTTTTCTATGCCGCAATCTATTAAGCATAAGGCAAAAGAAAAACATAATGGAACGTTAGTTATTGGAGTAAAGTCAAGTGCATTTGCTCTTGAGGTTAATGCCAGAAAATCTGTGATTATACAAAAGGTTAATACTTTTTTTGGTTATAATGCAATTTGTGATGTGCAAACGATTGTTTGTGATGTTGTGACCTCAAAAATAACTCTTGAAGAAGAAAAAATTGTAGTTAGTAAAGAAGATGCTGACTATCTTAAAGATAAAACGCAAGAAATTAAATCAGAAGGCTTGCAAAAGGTTTTAGAAAGAATTGGAACCTCAATAATAAGGAAAGAAACAAAATGAAACTTGATAGAATAATCTCAAAAATTAGTGCAATTATTGCAGCGTGTGTTGTGTTTGTATTTACTTGTGGAATGTATTTGCAGTTTAAGGGATTTAATTTTGATAAAGCAACTGGTGAGTTTGTTTTGATAAACTCTGCCAATGCAAAGGGGCCTTTTGTAGAGGTTGGCTCAAATGTTGTTTTGCCCGAAGGCAGAGAAATTGGTGATAAAAATGCTCCTGCAAAGATTTATGTATTTTCATCTTATGGTTGCTTTGCTTGTGCAAAAATGCATCTAACAACTCTTTTAGAAATCAAGAAAGTGTATGTTGATACAGGCAAAGCTCAGTTGATTTTTGTTGATTATCCTTTGGATATTAACTCAATGCAAGCATCTGTTTTGGCAGGGTGTGTCTCAGATGAGGATTATTTGAATTTTGCAGATGAATTATTTTTGGAACAAAGATCATGGAGTAGAGGCAGAAACGCTCAAGATAAATTGATTTCTTATGCAATGAAAAATGGTTTGAGTGAAAAACAAGCAAAAGAATGTTTGGCAGATAAAAAAAATGCAGAGAAAATATTGGAGCAGCGCCAAGATGCAATGGCTAATTTGAAGGTTATGGCAACACCATCAATCCTTGTTGTAAAAGGAGATAATAGACGCATGTATGAAGGTGCATTAAATTTTGGGATACTTTCTCAAATTTTAAATAAAAATTAGTAATTTGTGGTTTATGTTTTATGGTAATGAAAGATGAAATAAAACATATTCAAGAAAGAATAAACGAATTAAGTAAGCCAAAAGCTTCCTTAAAGCAGAGTGCTTATGCCAGGTCAGGCTTGGGGGTGAGAGTTTTGGTTGAGTTGTTTTCTGGTATTTGTGTTGGAGCAGGTATAGGATATTTTCTTGATGACATCTTCAATAGCAGGCCATGGCTTTTGATTTTGTTTTTGTTTTTTGGCGCTGGTGCTGGCATCTTAAATGTATATCGTTTGGCAAAAATAGAGGGGCAAAAACGTGGCTAATCCTATGGAGCAGTTTGATATAAAACCAATTATCCCAATTGAGATTGGTGGTTATAATATATCTTTTACAAACTCATCATTGTTTATGGTGTTGGCAGTTGTTTTTGCATCAATTTTGTTTTTGCTATCACTTAGAAAAAGAACAATTGTGCCATCGTTGTCACAAAGCGCTGCAGAAGCTGTTTATGACTTTATATACAATTTGATTGTTGAAAATATTGGCAAAGATGGTTTGAAATATTTTTCTTTGATATTTTCTATATTTTTGTTTGTTGCGTTTGGTAACTTGCTGGGATTGATTCCTTATAGTTTTACGTTTACATCGCATATTGCAGCTGTTGGAGCGCTGTCTTTGATTGCTCTTTTGTTTAATATTTGTATTGGGATTAAAAAAAGGAAGTTTGGGTATTTAAGAACGTTTTTGCCAAAGGGCATTCCTCTTGTTATTGCTCCTTTG
>CAYJOO010000031.1:11053-11438 GCA_964371845.1 uncultured Azospirillaceae bacterium
TTATACCAATTGAAATTATATCATTTTTATCAAAACCTTTTAGTTTGACAGTGCGTTTGGTTGCAAATATGACTGTTGGTCATATTATGTTAAAAATTATTGCAGGGTTTGTTTTTGCTCTTGGTGTGGCAGGCTTTGTGCCATTGCTGTTTAATGGAGCGATTGTGGTATTTGAATTGTTTATTGCTTTGTTGCAAGCTTTTATTTATACGGCTTTGACTTGCATTTATCTTGGAGATGCAATGCATGAGCATTAATTATTGTGTTAAGTTTAATCAAAAATGTAAAGGATAAAAAAATGGAACCTATGGCTTATATTGGTGCAGGTATGTGCGCATTGTCTATGATGGCAGCTTCTTGGGGTGTGTCACAAGTTTGGACAACT
>CAYJOO010000032.1:0-11432 GCA_964371845.1 uncultured Azospirillaceae bacterium
AACCTTGGCAAGGTTGCGCTCTACCCCTGAGCTATACCCGCGTCGCTTTCAACAAGACAGTTTATAACCTTTCAAAAAATAAATTGCAAGCATTTTTTTTGATTTTTTATAAATATTTTTTATCCCATTGTTTTTTGTGTCTTTTTCATGAGTGCATCATGAGTATCAATAAATGATATCATGTTATGTGCCTCTTGAGCATTAACTGGCTGCAACCCACAAGACCAACTCTTGGCACCATTTGCAATCATTAAATTTGATACGGCCTCTTTTTGAGGGTCTGCTTTTTGCAACTCAGCATTGGTAATAAATGCTGATCCGTTTGCAACTAAATAATTTGCAACTGCGCTTTGTTGTGCGTCTGCTTGGCTCAAGCTTGTTCTTGAGATGCGCTCAACTCCGCCTTGTTGTCTAAATTCTTTTAACATTGTTATTCTCCAAAATATTTTTGCACTTTTTTGTGCTGTTTTGTCTATTATCTCAATTTTAATTTCAATTGTCAACACTTTATTATAATAATTTGCAATATTTTTTTATATCTGTTAGGTATTGTATATGATAACATTTAATGAGTGGTTAAGATGAGTTTATTAAAATCTGTTACAACCTTTGGTGGTTGGACGTTTATTAGCAGAATTACTGGTTTTTTTAGGGATATGGTCCTTGCAAATTTTTTGGGTGCGGGCAGTGTTTCTGATGCTTTTTTTGTGGCTTTTAAGCTCCCGAATCTTTTTAGGAGCCTGTTTGCGGAAGGAGCTTTTACATCTGCTTTTGTGCCAATGCTTAGTCAAAAATTGGAAAAACAATCAAAGGAAAGCGCTTTTGAATTTGCAGGCAGAGCCATTTGTGTTTTGGCTTTTGGGGTTGCAATCTTTGTGATATTAATGGAATTGTTTATGCCGTTTGTGGTTAAAATGCTGGCCCCTGGTTTTGTTTCTGATGCAGGGAAGATGGAGCTTGCCGTTTGTCTTTCAAGGATCACTTTTCCGTTTTTGTTGTTTATTACGATTGTATCATTTCAATCTGGAATATTAAACGCTCTTGGCAAGTTTGCGGCACCGGCTTCTGCTCCTGTGATTTTGAACTTGATTATGATTTTATCAATATTTGTTTTTGTGCCGATGTTTGATCAAGGCCCTGCCCATGGGATTGCTTTTGGGGTTTCTGTTGCGGGTTTGCTGGAGGTTATATATCTTTATTATGCAATGAAAAGAAGCGGAGCTGTATTAAAAATTAGATTTAATATTTTTGAAGATATCAAAGATTCAGAGATAAAGACTTTGTTTAAGAGAATCGCCCCTGGAGTGTTTGGAGCAGGTATATATCAAATAAATGTTTTGATTGGAACAGTGTTGGCATCGTTGGTTGCTGGCGGAGCGATATCATGGCTATATTATGCAAACAGATTACAACAACTTCCATTAGGGGTTGTTGGTGCGGCGATTTCTGTTGCTTTGCTGCCTATTTTATCTGCACACCTAAAAGGAGAGCGAATAAAAGAGGCAAAAGAGACACAAGATAAGGCAATTGTATATGGTGCTTTTTTATCAATACCTGCGATGATTGCATTAATGATACTAAGCGAGCCATTAATTAATATTTTATTTGAAAGAGGCAAATTTGGTACTTTTGAAACAAAAATGACATCTCAAGCCTTGATTGCAATGGCACTAGGATTGCCAGCATATGTAATCTCAAAAACACTATCGCCAAACTTTTTTGCAAGAGGAGATACAAAAACACCAGTAAAATATAGCATCATTGTTTTATTGGCAAATGTTTTGCTTACTATTGCATTGATGGGACCTCTGGGGCATATTGGAATCGCCCTTGCATCATCAATATCTTCTTTTGTTTTGGTGCATCAATACATTAGAGGTTTGAAAAAAAGAAATTTTTGGGAGATGTCTAAAAAATTAAAAAGAACAATTGCAAAAATATTTTTGGCATCAATATTGATGGGAGCTATTTTAATTGCGGCTCAATGGGGTCTGGGTGATTGGCTATTATATTCATTAAAGATTAAGTTGATTATTTTAATTTCTTTATGTATAATAGGATTAATTAGTTTTGCAATATTTGCAAAAGTATTGAAAATTCTTGATATATCTATGTTTATAAAAGGCCTTAGAAATGCTAAATGAAAAAATTGAAATCCAGATAAAAAAGTTTTGGCAAAAGCTAAAGACAGTGTGCTTAAAAAAACCTAGCCTAATGCATTTGGTGCTGTTGGGGCGTCAATCTTTATTGTGTTAACTATATATTATGGATTGATTGGAGCTGTTTTTAACTCTGAGATTAGAAAAAACATTGATATTAAACCCAAAGAAATAGCAGGATTAAAAACACTTGGTGTTGCAAACCATATAATTGAAAAAGAAGTTCAAGAAAACTTGTGGACGCCATCTTTGCCGGTGTTTTTTCCGACTTATTTTTTGGACAATCTGCCAAATTTTCAGCTGGGAGAGATAAAAGCGGTAAACATAGTTGTTAAGGCTATTAATTCGCTTGCAAAATCTGATAGAAAACTTGATAAAGCAAGTGAGCTATTAAGCTATAATGGCAGAGTTTGGATGTTTGAAAAAGGCGGGGTTTTGCCTGTGCCTTCTGCAGCATCACAATACAAAAAAGGCAGAGTATTGCTTAGAAAGTCAAATCCTTTGGATAATGGCTTTAAGATTGATGAAGAATCATTTTTGTTTGTTATTAAAAAAATTGAAAGATCCCTGGCTCATAGCTTGAAAGATATTGATAGTGCGTATAGAGAAGATGAGAATATTGATGATGCCTTCTATTACAATCAAGGCAAAATTTATGTTTATGCCTTATTCTTACAAGCGCTATCGCATGACTATAAAAATATTTTGATTGAAACTAATTTATATGAACCAATGACAACTGCAATAAAAGCTCTTGAAGATGCAACAGAGATATCTCCAAGTGTTGTTAAGAACTCAGACAAAAGCTCCGGGGCTGCCAACCACCTTTATAATATGGGATATTATTTGCAAAAAGCACTCAGCAAATTAAACATTATAAAAGCTGGACTAAAAAATGAACAACCATAAAAACATTGCATAATTTTTATTAAAAGAGAGATGATAATGAAGCACTTTGTATTGATTTTGTTGACAATGATAACAATTGATGCTCGTGCTCAAAAAAATGACAACTACAAGATTGAGCGGGATTATATTCAAACTATCTTGCCACTTGTTGATGTTGTTAATCAAGAAGTATTAAAAGAAAGAGCAGAAGTTGAGAAAATAAACACTGATGATATATCCGATGCTCAAAAAAAACTCCTTGAGGGCAAGGCAAAAAAATATGATATCTTCACCAGATTAAAAGGGGATGTGCGTTACAGATATCTTAAAAGCAAGCTTTTGGGCAAGATTGATATATTATCACCCTCTTTATTAATTGCAATATCTGGCATTGAAACAAACTGGGGACAATCAAGAATCGTAAAAGAGGGAAACTCATTATATAAAGAATTAAGTTGGGATAATACAGGTATTCAACCAGATGTTGAAAATGTTCAATACCGCATCAAAAAATTTGAAACACCCCTTGAATCAATGAGATCTTTTTTGCTAAAAATTAATAGTTCTGTTGACTTTGAGCATCTGAGGCATGATCGCTCATTATATAGAGCAAAGAAAGAACCTATGCAAGGGCGATCTGTTGCGCATAATTTTAACCTTATTTCCCCATTGAAAAATTATACAGGATTATTAGATTATACAATAACGTTTTATGAACTAGATGAACTTGACAGACAAAACAATTATTTTATACCAAGGAGAGTGCAATGAAAAAACTTTTACTATGTCTTTTATTTATAAACACAAGCGCCTTTGCCCAAAGCCCGTGCAATATAGGTGACTTTTTATTCTATGATCTGAGCTGCGGCAGCAAGCTTGAAGATGGCAAGTATCCAATTGCTATTGTATTTGCGCCAGAAAGAAGAGTTGCGGTGTCATTGGATCAAGAACACAAAGAATGGAGCAACAATCCTGTTAGTCTTGAGATTATGCCTCCAAAAGGTTTTAAGAGAACAAGAAGAGAAGCATTGCAAGAGTTTAGTGGTGTTGAGGCAATAAACACTTTTCAGACTATGGCACCAAATTTTTATCCTGCTGTGATGTATTGTGCAGCAATCAATCGCGTGGAATATAGAACTTGGTACTTGCCAGAGCTTGGGCTATTAAACCAAATCTATGAAAGAAAAAACG
This sequence comes from uncultured Azospirillaceae bacterium, assembly GCA_964371845.1. Taxonomy (GTDB): domain Bacteria; phylum Pseudomonadota; class Alphaproteobacteria; order RF32; family CAG-239; genus JAWXUC01. Next base: position 4,239 of record CAYJOO010000032.1, read on the forward strand.
AGATAAACGCATCCTTAAGCAAAATTGAAGGCTCAAATCCTTTGCAATTGAATGCATGGTATTGGTCTGCTTCTCAATATTCATATTCTCAAGCTTGGCAACAATCATTTATGAACGGATATGCTGACTATGACAACAACGGAAACTCAAGAATTGCAAGATGTGTGATTAATTATTAATTTTTTTGATAACGTTTTTTTTATTATTTGATGTTATAGATGCAAAATAAGGAGAATTTATAATGAGTGCACAAGAAAAAATACAAACCTTAATTAAAGAATTGCAAACAGAGATTGTTGGCCAAGAAGATATGGTAAAAAAGCTAGTAATTGGAATGATTGCAAATGGCCACGTATTGGTAGAAGGTGCTCCTGGGCTTGCAAAAACAAAAGCTATAAAAACGCTTTCTTCAATGGTTAAGGCGCATTATAATAGAGTGCAATTTACGCCTGACTTGTTGCCGTCTGACATTACTGGATCTGAGATTTTTGTTGCAAGCAAAGGAGAATTTGAATTTAGGCAAGGTCCAATATTTACAAACTTTTTATTGGCAGATGAGATAAACCGTTCTCCTGCAAAGGTTCAGTCTGCATTGCTAGAGGCTATGGCTGAAAAACAAATATCGATTGGTGGCAAAAGATATAATCTGCCAGAGTTGTTTTTTGTGATGGCAACACAAAACCCAATTGAACATGAGGGAACATACAACCTGCCAGAGGCACAACTTGATCGTTTTTTGATGTATGTAAAAATTGAGCAACCAAATGCAGAAGTAGAAAAGAAAATATTGCAAATTGTTAGAAATGAAAACCAAGCAAAAAAATCAGATATAACAAATAAAATTGAAATTGGCGATGTATTGGATGCAAGAAAAGAAATATATAATGTTCACTGCTCTGAGGCTGTTGAGGAATATATGGTGCAGCTTGTTGTGGCAACAAGAAACGCAAATGCATATAATGAGGAGTTAAATGGGCAAATTTTATATGGAGCATCTCCCAGAGCAACAATTGCTCTTGATGTGTGTGCAAGAATTAATGCGTGGATTGATGGGCGTGATTTTGTTGGGCCAGAAGATGTGCACGCGGTTGTGTTTGATGTTTTAAGGCATCGAATAATATTAAGCTTTCAGGCGCAAGCACAAGGTGTTAAGTCAGATGATATAATTGAAAACTTATTAAAAGCAGTGCCATTGCCATGAGTGCGTTGTTTGCCTCTTTAGATGATTTGATTGCACAAAAAGATGCCCTAAAACTTGATTATAAAACAAAAGTCTTAAAAGCATCTGGCTTTGATAATGGAGAAATCAAATCAAAATTTAAGGGACGAGGTCTTGAGCTTGAAGAAATTAGAGAATATGTTTTTGGTGATGATATTAGAGACATTGATTGGAGAGTTTCTGCCAGAAAAAATGATCCATATACAAAAATATATTCAGTAGAAAGAGACGTTGAAACATATATATTTTTGGACTTGTCACAACGTATGGTTTTTGGCACCCAAAACGAGTTGAAATCTGTTAGTGCCTGCAAAATGGCAGCGCTTTTGGGATGGCTGGCTTTGGAGAATAAGGACAAACTTGGTGTTGTAATATATGATGGATCAAAAACATATTTTTATAAATCTCGCTCAGGTGTTAAGCAGTTTATGGCAATATTGAACTCAATAGCAAAGATATCAAAACAAATATTGGATATAAAAGTCGATGAGGTAAGCATTGATGATAGCTTGGCTCTTTTGCAACAAAACATAAAGTCTGACGGGGTGTGTTTTGTGATATCGGATTTTGCATGGTTTGAGGATAAATATAAAGACAAACTGGTAGCAATATTAAAAAAATCAAACACAAGTTTGATTAAGATATCAGATGTGTTAGAAAGATATGCTCCCCCAGTGGGCAATTATTTGGCCGAATATGGTGATGAAAAGGTTTTGATAAATTCAACACCAAAATATCAGGAGAATTATCAAGCTCACTTTCTTGAAAAAGAAAAAACGTTAGAAGATTTTTGCAATTTTTATGGTGGAAAGTTATTTAAATCATAAGCTATTATTGCTTGGCGTTTCTTTCTAAAAAAATGCCGTCTTCAAATCCTTGAATTTTTTTATTATCTGTTGCTGTTTCTAATCTTTTTTCTGCCAAAAGTGCATAGCCTTCATTCATTTCAATGCCAACATATTGCCTGTTTAATTTTTTTGCAACAACGCTTGTGGTGCCGCTTCCTAAAAACGGGTCAAATACAACTCCGCCTTTGGGGCAACTAGCCAATATTAATTTTGCGATTAGTTTTTCTGGTTTTTGTGTTGGGTGTTCAGTGTTTTCTGCCATTGACCAATAAGGAATGGAAATGTCGTCCCATAAATTTGATGGATATGTTAACCTGAACTTGCCATCTTTTGTTTGTTGCCAATCTTTGGGCTGACCGTTTTCTTTATATGGGGCGAGTACTCGTCTTTTGATTTTGACGGCATCAACATCAAAATAATAATTTTTTGGATTTTTGACGGCAAAATATATATCTTCCATTGCGTTTTTCCAATTTGTTTTTGCACCGCGACCTTTTTCTCTTTGCCATGTGATGCGGTTTATAACGCACAAGTTTTGTTGCAAAACATCATACATTGCAATTGATGAGCGCCAATCTCCACATAAATAAAGAGAGCCGTTATCTTTTAAGCATTCACAGATTTTTGGCAAGAATGTTTGCAGATATTGCTTATAATCATCATCATTGCCTTTGGCAAACTTGAAGCCATTAAAATTTTTATCTAAATTATATGGTGGATCTATGATAATTAAATCTGCAAATTTCTTGGGAAGGTTGTCTATTATATCAAACAAGTTTTTGTTGATGGTTGTGTTTAGCTCAAAATTTTTTTTTAATCTTGGCTTTAATCTTTTTATGTCATCCTTGCTTAATTCTATTGTTTTATTTCTAGCAGCTTTCATGCTTTGCTATCCCGTCTTTGATGTATAATGGTTTTACATAATTGAAAGTTTTGTTTTGATATTTGTTATATGCCAAATTTGCTAAGGCTTTTATGTCAAGAGAATCTGATAGGACAATGCTTTCAAAACAAAGCCCTGATGGGGTTTGTAAAAATCTTTGGACTCCGTCTCCAATAATGCTTGTTTTTTTGCCTTTTATTATTGAAAGAATATCTTCTTTGCTGGCACTCATGGGTTGGGTTATGGGCTCTTTTTTTTCATTAAAAACTTGGGCATAAAAATCTTGTCTTTTTGTTTCTATAACAACAAGGTTGTATTCTGATAACTGCTGAAGTTCTGATAGATATACTTCAAAACAATTAAGACCAATTACTTTAATGCTTGGCAATGCGATTGAAATGCCTTTGATAATTGATATCCCTGCCCTTAATCCAGCAAAAGAGCCTGGGCCTGTGGTTGCAGAAATATATGAGACATCTTGCATGGTAATGTTTTCTTTTTTTAAGATATTATCAATTTCTGGCAAGAGAAAATCTGCTTGCCCAAAGTCTGCACTTTGAGAAAACTTGTGAACTATTTGCTGCTCTTTTAACAATGCTATGTTGCAATATTTGCCGCATACATCAAAAACTATTCCATACATTATATACAACCTTAAAAATTTTTATTTTTTTTTATTTTAACTACTTTATAATAAAAAGCAATTATGGAGATGAACTTTTTAAATAATATTTTTTATAACGCACCAGAAGTACTTTACTTGCTGGCTGTTTTGTTTTGTGTTATTATATACATCGTTTTTAAGAATTTGCAACTAAAACAAAAAGTTTATTTTGCAAACAGGGGCAAAGAGTGCTATAATCAAATGCTTTATGCAACAAAAGATGGCTATTTTGCCTTTATGTATCCTGATTATAATGTCAAAGACCCAAGAGCTGCAATTCAAGAAAAGTGCTCAAGAAGATTGGCGGTTCTTTTGGGTCTTAAAAACGGCTATAAAAGCAGCTTTGATGATGTGTTGGATGTGTTTGTGGCACAAGATGCAAAAACATTAAAAAAACTTTTATCAACGCTTAAGGAAGATGGGCTTTCTTTTGAGCAAGAATTAAACCTTAAAAAAGGCAAAAAAATCATCGTTTTTGCAAATAAAATATCAGATATTAAAGGCAACATATTTTGTGATGTAATCTGGTTTAGGGATATTAGCTTTGCAAATGCAAAGATTGGTTTTTTAGAGACTGCAATAAACCAAATTAATGAAAAAAACGCAACTCTTGAAAATATGTTTAATGCCTTGCCTTTTCCGGCTTGGGCCAGAAATAAAAAACTTGATATTACTTATTCTAATTTTGCGTATAAAAAAATATGCAAAAATAATGAAGACATTTTGTCTCAGAGTCCTGATGGCGCTACAAAGAATTTGCCCCTTAAAGCAATTGCCAATAAAAAACAAAAAAAACAAACCTCAAACTTGATGATTGATGGCAAAAGAAGATTTTTTGACTTTATTGAAACCCCTGTAATTGAAAATTTGGTTGAAGATAATTGCAATACGTTTGGAGTGGCAATTGAAACAACAGAGCTAAATGAAATCAAAAGAAAAAACAAACTATCTCAAAATCATCAGCTTGAAATATTTAGCACTCTTGGAACTGCTTTTGCGGTGTTTAAGGAAGATCAAAAACTTGATTTTTATAATGATGCATTCTTAAACTTTTTTAAGCTTGAAAGAGTTTGGGCAGAAACAAAAACAACGTATTCAAACTTTTTGGATATATTAAGAGAAAAAAGAATTATTGCAGAAATCTCAAACCCAAAACAACATAAAGAAGACGAGCTACTCGCTTTTGAGAACATATCTGTATCAAAAGAAGATTTGATATTTTTAACTGATGAAAAAACAATAAAAAGAGTGAGAACCCCCAACTCTCAAGGCGGGCTTATATTTGCGTTTGAAGATATCTCAAATCAAATATCTCAACAAAGCCAATATACTTCTTTATTAAATATGCAATGAGATATCTTAAATAATTTATTTGATGCTGTAATTATTTTTGCCCCATATGGCAAGCTTTCTTTTTACAACCAACCTTTTATTGATATGTGGGGGCAAACAGAAGAATTCTTAAAATCTGAGCCATCAATTATGGAGCTTATTGAGGCGAAAAAAGATGTGTTTTCAAAGGTTGATGATTGGGGGGCTTTTAAGCATGAGCTTTTGCAGCATATATTTAATCCCTCAACAAAAGCCTTTGATATTAATACGGATAATGAAACGATAAAAGTTATGAGTCAAAGCTTGTTTGATGGCTCTATAATAATTAACTATAGACAAAGTTGATTTTTTATTTTATGATATGAGTATGACAAAATTTGATAATGATGCAAATATTCAGTGGAAAAAAAACAAAAAAGAGAAGCTAACTCCTTCTGTATCTAGTCTTAATCATACAATATTAAAACCAGAAGAGGCTTTGCAACCACCTGTGGAAGAAGATGCTCCAGCAAAAATTAGGCCACAAAAAAATCTTTTGAAGATCAGAAAAAAGATAAGAGAAGTTTTTGATGAAGAAGATGATGAAGACGATGAGGCTGAAAAAGATGAAAGCCTTATATTGCTTGAGATGCAGCAAGCACAAGCAATTGAAAACACTCAGTCGGCAAATAAAGAAGCTCTTGAAAATCATCAAATTGCAAGTAATATTGCACAGATTGCTACAATTGAAAAAGTTTTTGCCAATAAAGAACTCAGAAAGATTGGCAAAAGAAAACTGGGCAAAATTATTACAAACACAAATATAGGTGCAAATATAAAGCAACAAGTTTTGGAAGAAGGAATTAAGAAAAAAGCCAAAATTAGCAAAAGCATTAAAAAGAAAGATATAGTAACAGCACTAAGAGGAGTTGATAATTTTGCAATCAATAATCCGGCATCTGAGCAGCTTGAAAACTCAAAAACAGACAATGAAGCAGCCAAGATAATACTAAATAAAACAGGAAGAAAAAAGTCAACCATAAAAAAAACAAAAAGCAAAAATTCTTCTGTGAAAATCACAAAACAAAAAGAACTTGAAATATAAAAAAATAGCGCCTTTGGGAGGCGCTACTTTTTTATTTGATTAAGATTGCTTTTATTCTTCTGACGCCTGCTGATGAAGCCTCTTCTTTTTTGATCTTAAACGTGCCAAGATCTTTTGAATTTTCAGCATGTGGGCCACCACAAACCTCCATAGAAAAATCGCCAACTGAATAAACTTTTACGTTGTTTTCATCATATTTGTTGGCAAACAGCCCTATGGCGCCTTTGCTTTTTGCTTCATCAAAGCTCATTTCTGCCATGGTTATAGGCATTGCTTTTTGGATAACATCATTAACAGCAGCTTCAATCTCATCTAATTCTTCACGAGTTACTTTGCGGTCAAATGAAAAATCAAATCGCAAGCGTTCTGCTGTGATGTTGCTGCCTTTTTGGCAAACACCATCACCAAACTTATCACGCAAAGCTTTATGCAATAAGTGAGTTGCTGTGTGCAAGTTGGTTGTCATTTCTGAATTATCTGCAAGACCACCTTTGAATTTGTTTTCTGCGCCGAGGCGAGATTTTTCTTGGTGCTCAGCAAAACATTTGTGATATCCATCAACATCAACATCAAGACCATGCTCTGCTGCAATCTCTTGAGTAAACTCAAGAGGAAAACCACATGTGTCATAAAGTCTGAAAGCTGTTTTGCCAGCAATAACTTTGCTATCACCAATATAACTAATAACCTTGTTGAGCTCTTTTAAGCCTGTGGCAACAGTTTTATTAAATAATTGTTCTTCTTTTGAAAGCTCTTTTAAGATTGCATCTTTGTTGTCTTTTAACTCAATGTAGGCATCTTGATATTTTGCAATAACAAGCTCTGCTAACTGTGGCAAAACAAAGTCTGTTATATCAAGTTGTTTGAGGTTTCTGATTGATGTTCTGATTAAACGTCTTAAAACGTATCCTTGTTCTGTGTTTGATGGGCGAACGCCATCACCTAAGATAAACACTGATGCTCTGATATGATCTGCAATACGACGATATAGTCTTTGGTTGTCTTCATATGTTTTGCTTGAAAGCTCTTTTAGTTTATTGATTGTGTCAATAAATAAATCTGATAGATACATATCTTTGATTTTGTTGATTGCGCAATATGTTCTTTCTAAGCCCATTCCGGTGTCAACGTTTTGTTGAGATAGCTTTGTATATGTTCCGTCCT
>CAYJOO010000033.1:0-1682 GCA_964371845.1 uncultured Azospirillaceae bacterium
AGGAGAGATGGATACTATTGAAGTAACAGGTCTTGTTGGTGATGCTAACTTAAATATCTCTTATTTAAGATTATTATCAGATGCAATCATAGACACAACAGTAATCAACTTTACAGATAATACTGATTTGATGGACAATGTTTTTTATACAGGCCAAAACCCAATTGCATACTCAAACATTTATCAATATGATGTAAGTTATGACAATACAACAGGTGACTTCACTTTTGAAAGAGAAGAGGGTGATGGAGCCTTCAACGCAGCGGTGCAAACTGAGAGTGTGTCAAACCAAAACATTTATACAGCAAACCTTGATTTGGGCAAAAACTTGCTAGCAGCTGTTGATGCTTTTAGTCCATTGTCAAATATGGCAAGTGGAGATGAGGCTTATAAAGCGCAAGGCGCATGGGTAAAAACTTATGGTTCTAATGAAGATGTAGACCTAGGGCATTTGACAATAGATAACAAAACTTATGCTGGCATTTTGGGTGTGGACTTCAAACCAGAAATGACACAAAATGGTTACTTAGCAAAATACTCAATATATGCAGCATACTTAAACTCAACACAAGAATATGATGATGTAACAATTGAGCAAAACGGCATAAACTTTGGTGCAAGGGCAATGTATAGTAGAGACAACATCTTCAGTGGATTTGTTGCCAACCTAGGTTTTAACTTAATTGATGGCAATAATATGTTTGGTGATGAAGATTTTGAAACATATACGGCTTCATTCTCTAATAAAACAGGTTTTGACATCAACCTGTATGATTGCAAATACTTTATGCAACCAAGCTTAACAACATCTTATATTTATGCTTATACAACAGATTATACAAACTCATCTGGCACAGATATAACCTCAGATGCATTACACGTCTTAAACATCAATCCACAAGTCAAGTTTATTGCAGAACTTGATAATGGTTATGTTCCATATGCAAGCGTTGGCTATAACTGGAACTTAGAAGCCGGTGGCAAGATCAAGGCAAGTGATGTTGTATTGCCAGAATTAAGTATTGATCCATATGCTGAATATAAAGTTGGTGTATCAAAAGACTTTGACAAAGGCATCTCAGGCTTTGCAGAGGTTTCAACAACCACGGGCGGGCGTCAAGGTTATGCTGCTCAAATGGGCATAAAGTGGAACTTTTAAGACAATCAATAACAAAAAAAAGCCATGCATTTTAGCCTGGCTTTTTTTATGAATTATATGTTGTCGATTATAAAATCTTTTAAGGCTTTTTCATCTTCCCATTTTATTTCAATATTCAAAACATTAAAATTGTTTTGCATAGAAGGGGGGATTTTAACAAAATCTTTTGCAGTAGTCCAAATTTCCAAACCTCTTGCTTGTGCTATAATGTTTCTTAAATCTTCATAGCTATATTTGTGATGATCTGCAAAATCAAGAGTTTTAACAACCCCAAAGCCACATTCCTTTAAGCTTTTATAAAACTTTTGCGGGCGGCCAATTCCAGCAAATGCAAATATAGATTTTTTTGTATCCTCTGGTTTTATAGGCTCAACCTTGCCAAAAAATACTGGTTTTTTAATTCTTCTTGCAATATTATATTTATCTTTTCCCAAAATAATGACAGCATTTGCTCTGATATCTTTTTCTCTCATTGGTCCAGCCGGAATATACCTAAAATTTCCAAAACCATACTCACCATCTA
>CAYJOO010000033.1:1692-3130 GCA_964371845.1 uncultured Azospirillaceae bacterium
CCACAAAAGAAAGGTTCTTTGCCAAAGTTGGGTTTTGCAAGCCATCATCCATAATTATTTGCTCTGCGCCCATTTCAACAGCCAACTTTGCGCTTTCTGCTCGGTTTGCATTTATGATGGTTGGGTGAGTTTGTGCCAAAAGAATAGGCTCATCACCAACATCTTCTGCGCCATGTTTTTTGGTATCAACAACTGCAGATAAAAGCTTTCCACCATAGCCTCTAGACACAAAAAAAGGCTTTGATAACATTTTGGCAATAGATATTGCAACAGGAGTTTTGCCAACACCACCAGCAGTGATGTTGCCGATACAAATTACAGGTATTGGCGCAATATATTCAGGCTCTTTAGCAATTCTTTTTTTTGTTAAATATCCATAAACCCATCCCAGTGGCAGCAAAATGTTTGAGATGGCATTTTTATCCTTCCAAAAACTAGGCGTCTTCATCAATATATTCCTTTATTTTTCCTAATATGCCGTCCAACACTTTTGCCTCTGATGTCGCCCAATTATAAGCAAGGCTTTTCTTTGCTTCCAAAAGTTCGGGATTATCTAACAACTGTGTTATAGCAAGTTCCAACTCTAAAACATCATTAACTTGAATAACAGCATCAGCTTTTTTTGCCTTGTTCATTGCATCTGTAAAGTTGTGCATATGTGGTCCCACTATCACGCAGCATTTTTGGCGAGAAGGCTCTATAAAGTTTTGCCCCCCATGAGGGATTAAAGAGCCACCAATAAACACAATGTCTGACAAATCATACCACATTCCAACTTCTCCAATTGTATTTGCAATATATATATCAGTTGTCTTTTCAATTATCTCATTATCAGAGCGCAAAGCTGTTTGCAAATTGCAATCATTTTCAATTATTTTTGCAATCTCAGGACCTCTGTTTGGGTGTCTTGGTGCAATGATTGTTAGCAAATTTTTATACGTGTTTTTAAGATTTTTGTGCATCTGCGCAATCTTGATTTCTTCATTATCATGGGTTGAAGACGCAAGCCAGATTGTTCTGCCCTTAAAGGCTTTTTGCATTATTGTTTTTTCTTCCTCATCTATTGGTTGAGGAAGCCCTGCATATTTTAAGTTGCCAAGACACATTGAGTTTTTTGCTCCCAATATTCTCAATCGGTAAGCATCTTCCTCAGATTGTCCAAGACACATAGAAAAACAGCCCAACAACTCTTTTGATATAAAGTCAACTTGTTGCCACTTCTTAAAAGATTTATTAGAAATTCTGCCATTTATCAACATTAACGGAATTTTTTTTCTTTTTATAGAAGACAGCATTGCTGGCCAAAAATCTGATTCAAACCAAAGCACCAAATCAGGCTTCCAGTGTTTTATAAATCTGGTTGTAAAAAAAGGATTATCAATAGTAATATATTGATGAAAAGCTCTTTGAGGCAGCCTCTTGGCCATTACCTCTGCGC
>CAYJOO010000033.1:3140-11431 GCA_964371845.1 uncultured Azospirillaceae bacterium
TGTTACCATTACATGTGCGTCTTGATATTGCTCCAAAATTTTATTAATCAAAGGTAGCATATAAAGGCTTTCTCCAACACTTGCCCCATGCAGCCATATAAGTTTGCCTTCTGGTCTTATTTTTGTTGGTCTGCCAACACGCTCATTAAAGCGAGAAATATCTTCTTTGCCTCTTTGCTTGCGTTTTTCAATATACCTTTTTATAACCAAAGGATATAATAACGTGATTAAAAAATTATAGATTTTAATAAACATTAATAAGCAGCTCCGCCAAACGGAATTACTCGTGCTCTTTGTCCATATAATACAATACATTTTTGCCCAACGCCAAGGACAATGTCAGCGCCTTGCGTAACAGTTACAACGCCGCCACTTTGCAATTGCACAACATACTCATACCCTGTTTGAGCACTTGCCATTTGTTGAGTTTTGCTACCAGCCCATGATCCTGCTGCAGCTCCTAGTGCGCCACCAATTATTTGTGTTGCATCATTGCTGCCAGCAAGAGTGCCCGCAGCTGCTCCGGCCACACCGCCAATAATAGAGCCTCCATTGCCTTCGTCAGCAACTTTAACAGTCCTAACATTGATAATTGTCCCAATTGCAGCCTTGCTCACCCCACCAATTGATTCTGTTGTATATGAGCCTGTTCCAATGTCAGATGCACAGCCCCAAAGCATTATCAATGCGCTTAATATCATTATTTTTTTCATTTTTTATTCCCTCAATAAAAAGTTGTTGCAATTATATTATAACACAATTATACTTTGTCAAGTTTGAAAGGTAATAGAAATGATAAAAAGAACAAAAATCGCACATTTATTAAAAGAAACAACAACAGATATAGACGTCTTAATCAAAGGCTGGGTCAGAACCAAAAGAGAAACAAAAGACTTTTGCTTTTTAGAAATCAATGACGGCAGCTGCTTAAAGAATATGCAAGTAATAGCACATGATGGTTATCAAACTTTAACCACTGGCTCTTCAGTTGCAATCACAGGCAAGCTAGTACAGTCTCAAGGTGGCAACCAAAGTGTTGAGATTGTTTCTGAAAAAATAGAGATTTATGGTCTTTCACCAGATGATTTTCCATTGCAAAAAAAACAACACACAGATGAATTCTTAAGAACAATATCTCATCTTCGCCCACGTACAAACAAATATGGTGCAGCTTTTAGAATTCGTTCTGAGTTGGCATATGCAGTTCATAAGTTTTTTAATGAGCGCGGGTTTAGATATGTTCATACCCCAATTATCACAGCATCAGACTGTGAAGGGGCCGGAGAAATGTTTCAAGTAACAACTCTGGATGTTGAAAAAATCAACGGCAAAGTTGACTATTCAAAAGATTTTGTTGGCAAACAAGCTCATTTGACAGTTTCAGGACAACTTAATGGTGAGATGTATGCAATGGGTTTGGGAGACATATATACCTTTGGCCCAACCTTTAGGGCAGAAAACTCAAACACAACACGTCACGCTGCAGAATTTTGGATGATAGAACCAGAAATGGCATTTGCAGACATTAACGATGACATGGATCTTGCTGAAGATATGGTTAGATACTTGGTTAAACACGTTATGGAAAACTGCCCAGAAGACTTGGCATTGTTTGCACGTTTTGTTGACCCAACGTTAATGGATACATTAAACAACATTGTTGATAATGACTTTGCCAGAATTACATATACTCAAGCAATTGAAATTATGAAAAAATCAGGCAAAAAATTTGAGTATCAACCAGAGTATGGCATTGATATGCAAACAGAACATGAGCGCTTTTTGGCAGAAGAACACTTCAAAAAACCAGTTATTGTAACCGGATACCCAAAAGAGATTAAAGCTTTTTATATGAAGCTTAATGATGATGGCAAAACAGTTGCCGCAATGGATGTCTTGGTGCCAAGAATAGGTGAGCTTATTGGTGGTTCTCAACGTGAGGACAACTATGATGTCTTGGTTCAAAAAATTATAGACATGGGAATGGATCCAAAAGATTACTCTTGGTATTTAGATTCAAGAAAATATGGCACAGTACCACATTCTGGCTTTGGTCTTGGATTTGAGCGTATGATGATGTTGGTAACAGGTATTTCAAACATAAGAGACGTTATACCTTTTCCAAGAACACCAAAAAACATTTTGTTTTAATAAATCACAGGGCGCTTTTAAGCGCCCTAAAAAATATTTTGCAAATAATTTTTATGGGATTATATTGATTATATGATACAAAAAATTTTTATTATTATATTTTTTTTATTACTACCAACCTTTGCTTCAGCTCAGGTTATAATTGAGGATGAAGAAACTCAAAACTATTTATACAGTTTAATAAAACCTATATATAATGCAGCAGGAATACCTTTTTCAGAAGATAAGGTTCATATAATATTAGATGATAACATAAATGCGTTTGTCATATCTGGAGGGCATTTGTTTATCAATACAGGCTTGATAATACAAGCCCAAAGCTCAAATGAAATCTCGGGTGTTATTGCTCATGAGGCCGGTCATATTAAAGCCGGTCACATATTCAAACAAAAATTAAAAATAAAAGAGCTGCAAACGGTTTCTTTGGCTTCAATGATTATAGCAGGTCTTGCAGGAGCTGCATCTGGTCAAGGCGAGGTTGCCATGGCCGGCATTTATGGCGGGCAGGGGATGTTAATTGGCAAATTTTTAGAATATAAAAAAGAAGATGAAAGAGCCGCTGATGAGTTTGCCATTAAAACACTTAAAAAAGCAAATGTCCCAAACGAAGACTTGTCCAACTTCTTAAAAAGATTACAACAAAAAAACTATATGCAAGGGATAACGGAGCGCAGTTATTTTACAACTCACCCCTTAACGCAAGAGCGCATCACATACTTAGACAACAACAAAACCAAAAACACAACTACAAACAAAAATGATTTAGAATTAAAAACTATCAAAGCAAAATTATATGCATTCACACAAGAGCCCAAAAAAACAATAAAAAAATATTACAATAAAAACAACTACGCAATGGCAATTGCAATGTTTAAGGCTCTTAAACTCAAAGAGGCAAAACAATACTTAAAAGCTTTAATAAAAGACAACCCGCAAAACCCATATTATTATGAGTTGCAAGGGCAAATATTTTATGAGACAGCTCAGCCCCAAGCTGCGTATCAATCATATAAAAAAGCCCTTGAGTTATTGCCAAATTCATCACATTACAAGTCATATCTTGCCAGCGCAATAATAGAAGGCTTTGATAGCAAAGACAAAATAAAAGAGGCGATTTCATTATTAAAACAAGCAAACATAAAACAAAAAAAGACTAGCAATTATCTTTTGCTAGCAAGAGCATATGGCAAAATCGGCGACAATGCCAATGCTCTTCTTGCAAGCGCTCAATACTCCGCCAGTATTGGTAACATCAGTGTTGCTCATAAACAAGCAAAAAAGGCCAAAGAGTTGAGTAATAATCCAATGTTGATAATAAAAGCAGATGATATCTTAAGCATCAAAGATCCCAAACCACAAAGAAGACGCAATATATAACGGCAAATTAAAAACCCCAAGCAATAGACAGGCCAGAGGTTTTTTAAATCATAAATATTATAATCTATTTCAAGACAATATCCAAATATGCATCAATATAATCGCCACGTCTGTTTTGATAGTCAATATAATATGCGTGCTCCCACACATCAATAGTCATTAATGGGGCTATATCTTCTGCAATAGGTGTTTGCGCATTTGAGGTTTTAACAATCTCAAGTTTGCCTTCTTTGTTTTCAACAAGCCAAACCCAGCCAGAGCCAAACTGAGCCAATGATTGAGCTTTCCATTCTTGCATAAATTTTTCTAATGAGCCAAACTCATATTTGATTTGCTCTTTTAAGCTTGCAGAAATCGGCTTTAAGTTATTAAAATAAAACTCATGATTATAAACTTGTGCTGCATTATTAAACAACCCAGCAAGCTCTGGTTTGTCATGCGCAATTTTTATTATTTCCACAACATTTTTTCCGCTTAAGGCTGCGTTTCCGTCTACAAGTTTATTTAAGTTGTCAAGATAGGTTTTGTAATGTTTACCATAATGAAACTCAAAAGTTTTTTGAGAGATAGATGGTTCAAATATTGTTGTTTCGTATGGTAGTTTAATTGCCTCAAACATTTGCATGTCTCCTTTTTGTTTTGTTGTGTTTGCCATAACTGACATTGTTGATGCTAGCATCAAAGATATCGCAATAAAAATTTTATTCATTAATCTGTCTCCTAATATAAGAGTTTGTTGCAATTTCATCAAGCATTTTTTGAACTTTAACTTCTTCTTCTTTTAATTTTGCTTTTGCTCTATTTTCATCAACAATTTCAAAAGTTTTTTGCTCCTTAAATTCTTCAGTTATCTTATCTTGTAATATATCAATTTGCTGCCTGATTTCAATAAGCGCTCGCCCAAGTTCTTCTTTTTTTTTAATATAAAACTTTGTATAAAGGCCAAAGTCATAGCTAATATCCATTGTTTTTGCAACTTCTCTTTCTTTGAGGTATTCAGCCTCAAGCATATCAATTGCTTTTGCAATTTGCCCTTCAACCTCAAAAAAATTGCCCAAAGTTTTTCTTAGCTCATCTATTGCATTTTTTTTTATTCTAGACAATGTTTTTAATGCTTTGCTCATGCGCTTGGCTTATCTTTTAAGATGTTTTCTAATATGTCATAGCACTCCTCAAACCTAAAGCACTCATTTTTTTCTTGTGACAAGAAGGCCTCAATTTGAGGATAATAGAATATAGCTTCATCAACCTCTGGGCTTGAGCCTTTTTTATATGCACCAAGTCTTATTAATTCTGCCATATCCTCATAAGTTGCAATATATTTTTTTGCCTGGTTAACTATTGCGTTTTCGCGTTCATCATTGCAATCAGGCATTGTTCTAGAGATTGACTTCAAAACATTAACAGCTGGATATCTGTTTCTTTCAGCAATAGCTCTGTCTAATACAATATGTCCATCAATAATTGATCTTACGGCATCTGCAATTGGCTCATTATGATCATCGCCATCAACCAAGACGGTGAACAAGCCTGTGATTGTTCCTCCACCATCTTGCCCAGGTCCAGCTCTTTCCAAAAGCTTTGGAAGCTCTGAAAAAACAGAAGGAGTATAGCCTTTTGATGCTGGTGGCTCACCAACAGATAATGCGATTTCTCTTTGTGCCATTGCAAATCTAGTAACTGAATCCATTAAGCATAAAACATTTTTATTATCATCTCTAAAATATTCAGAAACTGCCAAAGTCGTATATGCAGCTTGTCTTCTCATCAAAGGGCTTTCATCAGAAGTTGCCAACACCAAAACAGATTTTTCCAATCCGTCTTCTCCTAAAACATCTTCAATAAATTCTTTTGCTTCGCGCCCACGTTCTCCAATCAATCCAATGATAGATATATCACTGTCTGTGTTTCTTGCCATAGAAGACATTAAGGTTGATTTTCCAACCCCAGAGCCTGCAAAAATACCCATGCGTTGCCCCTTACAAATTGTCGTAAAGGCATTCACAGCTTTTACACCGAGGTCAACTTTGCCTTTTACTCTGTCCCTAAACGCTGCAGGGGGAGGGGCTGCCTTTATAAGATATGGGGTATTGCCTTTTATTAAAGGGCCTTTTCCATCAATTGGTTCTCCAAAAGCATTGATAATTCTGCCCAACCAAGAAGGATGTGGATATATCACAGGAGCGGCGTTAATAACTTCAACCTTGCAATCTTTGCCAATTCCTTCAATAGAGGCATACGGCATTACCAAAATTTTTTCATCCTTAAATGCCACCACCTCACAAGGAACTTTTTGATTTGATGTATTATGAACCAAGCATCTGTCACCAATTGAGAGTTGTGCATTAATCCCTCTTATTTCAATAAACAGTCCTTGAACAGCACTAACTGAGCCAAAATCTTGGGTTGTCTTTAAGGTTTTAATCTCTGATGTTATATTTTTTATGTAATTGTTTACCATTTATTTATCATTCATATTTTATAATTTCTCATTATATTTTAAGAGGACTAGAAATGAAACAGATTTTTTATGTATTGTTAGCAACTTTTTTAACAATAACCCCTTTGATGGCACAAGAGCAATCAGACACTCTTGACCTGCCAAGAATGAGCTCTCTTCGCTCAAATCTTATTAATGCCCGTTCTGGCCCAGGATCAAGATATCCAATTGAGTGGGTATATATGCAAAAAGGAGCACCAATTGAGGTTGTTGCTGAGTTTGAACATTGGAGAAAAGTCAAAGATTGGGATGGACAAACCAGTTGGGTGCATAAAGCGATGCTATCAAGTTTGAGAACAATAAAGGTTATTACCTTGGGTCAAAACAATCTTTACAAAAAACCTTCTACTGATTCAAGTGTGGTTGCCAGAGCAGAGGATGGAGCTGTTGGCGAGATCAAAGAATGCCCAAAATCAAAAAGTTTTTGCCTGGTTGACTTCAATGGAATACAAGGTTGGATAAAAAAACAAGACATCTTTGGCATTTATGAAAAAGAAGAAATATAAATAAAAGGAGGGCAATGCCCTCCTTTCTTAATCCTCGCAATTATCTCCTTGAAAAGAATAATCAACAATAATCCCATTATCTATTGTAAACGTTGTTGTGCAGTAATATGTTTCTTGCGTATCAAAAAACGTATTTGTTGCATAACTCGGAGCACCTTCCATGGTTTGATTAGGCTCTGTTATTGTTTGCTGTTGTGTATATGTTATCACCATTTCATCTTCATTAATTTGTTGAGAAGATGCTGGAGGCCCCCATTGTTGATACAAAACTTCAACTTCTTGTCCTTGCCATTCTTGTAAAGATTGATCATAATTTGTATTATGCGTGCAAGCCGCCAATATCAAAACAAACAGTGTTGCAAAAAAATTCATCACTTATCTCCCAGAATGGTTATTAACGTTTTTAATCGCTGGCACTTTAATAGGGTTTACCTTAAAATGCTCCAAACATTGCTTAAGGTTATCAATATAAAGACTTGCCAAATCTTTAGAAAACCCGTGTTTAACAAGGATTCTCATTACAATAACATCCTCTGCATTTGCAGGCATAGAATATGCTGGTGACAACCAACCATTCATACGCAAGCGGTCTGCCAAGTCGTATAATGAGCAACCAATATTTGCACCTTTTTTTAATCGCCATGTTACTGCAGGGATTCCATTTGAACCATCTGATAAATATTCAAACACACCTAGTTTTTCGACCTCATCTGCCAAATACTTTGTAACATCATAACAAGCTTGATGCACTCTTTTATAGCCATCAAAACCAAGCCTTATAAAATTATAATATTGACTAACAATTTGCCCCGCAGGTCTAGAGAAATTAAGCGCAAAAGTTGGCATATCTCCGCCCAAATAGTTCACATAAAAGATTAAGTTTTCTGGCATATCGTCTTTTGTTCTCCATACTACCCAGCCGCATCCAAGAGGTGCAAGCCCAAACTTGTGACCAGATGCGTTAATAGATTTTACTCTCTCTAACTTAAAGTCCCAAAGCAACTTAGGCTGACAAAACGGAGCTAAGAAAGCACCACTCGCACCATCAACATGAATTGGAATGTCAATACCTGTATCTTTTTGATATTTATCTAATGCATCAGATATGGCTTTTACGTTTTCATATTTGCCCGTAAAAGTAAGGCCCAGAGTTGGCACAACACCAATTGTGTTCTCATCAACATACTTAAGCATTTCATCAGCGGTCATCTCAAAACGGTCATCTGCCATTGGTACTTCCCTAATTTCAACATCCCAATAACGACAAAATTTGTGCCAACAAACTTGCACAGGCCCAGTTACCAAGTTTGGCTTATCTTTTGATTTGCCAGCTTTTTCTTGTTTGGCTTCCCACTGACGTTTAAGAGCCAAACCTCCAAGCATTGCAGCTTCTGATGAGCCAGTTGTTGAGCAACCAAGGGTTTCTGTTGGTTGAGGTGAGTTCCACAAATCTGCAAGCATATGCACGCATCGGTTTTCAATCTCTGCAGTTTGCGGATATTCATCTTTATCAATCATATTTTTATCAATGCAATCATCCATAAGCTTATGAACATTTTCATCAAGCCATGTTTGGCAAAAAGTTGCCAAGTTTTGCCTAGAGTTTCCATCAAGCATCAGCTCATCTTTAACCGCTTGATAAACCCTGTTTGCGTTTTCTTCAGATTTTGGAAAACCAAATTTTGGCAATGCCCCCTTTAATTCATTTGAGGCAAAAATATCATCATTAACTTCATAATTTTTCATTATTTTTTTCC
>CAYJOO010000034.1:0-11140 GCA_964371845.1 uncultured Azospirillaceae bacterium
ATCTGTCATAAAAGTCAAAAACAATTTCATTAAGCGGAATGCGATATACAACCATAGCGCGTGTGCCAACATAAGTCAATTCTTCTTGCACACCACGTCTGTCATTGCAAAGTTTTAAGACATTGCCCAAAAACTCATCAGGCACCAAGATGGTTGCTTTTACCATAGGCTCTTCAATTGATTTGATTTGCGTTGGTTCTGGCATATCTGCTGGGTTGTGGAGATTAATTGCTTCTCCTGTTGTCATGTTTAAGGTATATGCAACAGATGGTGCTGTTGTAATAAGATCTAAGTCAAACTCACGTTCTAAGCGTTCTTGAATAATTTCCATATGCAAAAGACCCAAAAATCCACATCGAAAGCCCAGGCCCAAGGCAGCTGAGTTTTCATTGACATATTCAATGCTGGCATCATTGAGCTTTAATTTGCCTAAGGCATCTTTTAATAACTCATATTGAGAGCTATCAACCGGAAACATTGAGCAAAACACAACAGGCACAGAAGGCTTGAAGCCAGCCAAAGGTGTATCACAAGGTTTTTTTGTTTCTGTAATTGTATCACCAATATTTGTATCAGACACAGATTTTATGCTTGCTGTAATAAAGCCCATCTCCCCAGGATATAGGGCGTCAACATCTTGCATTTTTGGTGAGAATATACCAACTCTGTCAACCAAATATTGAGTGTTATTTGACATCATTGTTATTTGAGTTTTCTTTTTTAAGACACCATCTTTGATGCGCACCAAAATAATCACACCCAAATAAGCATCATACCAACTATCAATCAAAAGTGCTTTTAGGGGAGCATTTGCATCTCCTGTTGGGGCAGGAAGTTTTTTTGTGATTTCTTCTAATAAATCCTCAACACCAATGCCAGATTTTCCGCTGGTTTCTACAGCTTCTGAGGTGTCTAGTCCAATAACATCTTCAATTTGTGCTTTTACTTTTGCAACATCTGATGATGGAAGGTCAACTTTGTTTAAGACTGGGATTATCTCATGATTATTATCAATTGCCAAATATACGTTTGCCAATGTTTGTGCCTCAACGCCTTGAGTTGAGTCTACAACCAAGATAGAGCCTTCGCATGAGGCCAAAGAACGAGAAACTTCATAAGAGAAGTCTACGTGCCCAGGAGTGTCCATCAAGTTGAGCTGATATGTGTTGCCATCTTTGGCTTTGTAATTGAGCCTAACTGTTTGTGCTTTTATGGTAATGCCGCGTTCTTTTTCAATATCCATACTATCAAGAACTTGTTCAGTCATCTCTCTTTTTTCAAGCCCGCCACAAAACTCAATCATTCTGTCTGCAAGGGTTGATTTTCCGTGGTCTATGTGTGCGATTATCGCAAAATTTCTGATTTTATCTAATGTCATGTTATTTTTTCCTTGCAAGTTTTATAATAATATTTATTATTAGAGTCAACAATTTTGGAGAAATTTAATGAAGAAAATTATCGACATCGATTTTGGCTCTCTTAGATATGAAGAGCTTGTTAACCTGAGATATAAAGTTTTGATGGAGCCTTTGGGCTTGAAGTTTTTGGACTCTCATCGTGAGCTTGAGGCAAATTATTTGCACATCGGTTGTATTGAAGAGCTTGATGATAGCCTAATTGGTGGAGTTATGCTTGCACCAGTTGATAATAAAAACATTAGAATGCTGCAAGTGGCGGTTGATGCCAAATATCAAGGATGCGGAGTTGGTAAAAAACTTGTTAATGCCGCAATGAAAAGAGCAAAAAAGGCTGGCTATCAACAAATGTATATGAATGCAATGCTTTCTGTTGTTGATTATTATGAGAAAATGGGTTTTGTTAAAGACGGGGATATCTTTGAAGATAAAGGTGTTACATTTTTGAGGATGAGTATTAGTTTATGAAGTTGCCCGTAATAGATATTATTGAAGATAGTTTTGTTTATGCTATTAAAAAAATCAAAAATATTAGTGTTTTTGCTTTGGCAAACTTTGTATTGATGTTTGTAGGTGATTTGTGTGGCGGATGGACGCACCCAATCTTCTTTTTGTTTTTGATATTATCGTATATGCTTTGGGTTGTGTTTTTTAGGCACTATTTTAAGACTGAGCCATATTTTGATATTGGGGCAGCGTTTCATTCATTAAATCCTTCTATTAAGATTGTGTTGATGATGTTTTTTGTGGGTTTGATTTTTGTGTTCTTGCCATATATTTTTATTGCGCTTGGTATTCCGTTTGATTATTTGGAACAATATATTGACAACTCACACTTTTTGACACTTATATTGGGCTTGATGTTTTTGTTTTTGGCGCCAATTATTTTGTATCGCCCTTATTTTGCGTGGATTGGCTCTGTTTTGGATAAAAATTATAGTCTTAAATTTGCATATTCTAACACAAAAGGAAATTATTTTAGGTTTTTGTTTATTTTGCTTTTTGTTGGTGCTTTGCTGTTTTTTGCAGATTTGACACAAATGCCATTATGGCTTGAATATTTGTGGGTATCTTTTGTTTTTGCATATTTTAATGTGATTTTGGCAAAATCATATGAGTTCTTTTTTGCAAAAGGATAAGTTGTGAGCTCTTGTTATAAATTTGAGATTGAAAATCAATATGGTCATATGGTTTGTGGCGTTGATGAAGCCGGCAGAGGCCCTTGGGCGGGACCAGTTGTTGCAGGATCAGTTGTTTTTTTGAGCCAAGATATTGATGAAAACATATTAAATATGCTAGATGATAGCAAAAAATTGTCTGCAAAAAAAAGGCAGGCTGCTTTTAATGAATTATATAAGCTAAAAGATGAAGGCAAAGTTGTAATTGGCATTGGTGAGGCTAGTGCGCAAGAAATTGATGAGGTAAATATCTTAAACGCAACGTTTGTTGCCATGAACAGAGCTGTTGAAAATATGGGGATTGTACCTAGCTTTGCAATTGTAGATGGCAACCAAAAACCAAAAAATTTGTGCTGTGATTGCAAACCTATTGTAAAAGGCGATAGTAAATCTTTTTCAATTTCTGCAGCATCTATTGTTGCAAAGGTTTATCGTGATAAAAAAATGAGCGAGTATGCCATAAAATATCCTCAATATGGGTTTGAGAATCATGCGGGATATGGTGTTAAAAAACATATAGAAGCCTTAAATCAGTTTGGAATTACTCCTATTCATCGCAAATCATACAAACCAATAAAGGAATATATAAAAAATGATAAATGAGAAGTTTTTGTTGTTATCTTGTTGTGCGCCTTGCTCATGTGCGGTGATAAAAACTATGGCAGAAGATTGTTATGATTTTGATGTGGTTTTTTTTAATCCAAATGTGGTGCCAAAGGCAGAATATGATAAAAGAAGAGATGAAAATAAAAAGATTTGTGAGCTTTATGATGTTAAGTTTATAGAGATTGAATATGATAATAATCAATGGCAGCAAGCAACAAAAGGGCTTGAAGACGAGCCAGAAAGAGGAAAACGTTGTACGGTTTGCTTTGCATTAAGAATTAAAAAAGCAATGGAATATGCCCGTTTGCATGATTATGCAGGTGTGGCATCTGTGCTAGGCGCATCAAGATATAAAGACCTTAATCAAGTAAATGAGGCCGCGCAACAAATGTCTATGGAAACAGGGGTTAAATATTTTGAGATTGAGCTTAGAAAAAATGGGATGCAAGAGCTTGCTAATAAGTTGATGAAAGAATTAAGCTTATATCATCAAGATTATTGCGGTTGTAGGCCAAGATAAGGTTTGTAATTTTGAGCTGAAAAAAAACTTGATTTTATGTTGGTAGTGGTATAAATTGCTATTATAATTTAAGGAGTAATAAATGTTAGTAGATAGCCATTGTCATCTTGATTTTAATGATTTTTGCGATGATTTTGATGAAATGTTAAAAAATGCCAAAGAAAATGGCGTTTGCGCAATATTAAATGCAGGAACAAAGTTAGATGAAATTCCAGGACAGTTAAAGCTTTCTTGTAAATATCCTTTTATATGGACGGCTGTTGGAGTTCACCCACATGAGGCAGAAAAATTTTGTGACATTACAACAGATGATTTATTAAAATATGCTAATGAAAAAAACGTTGTGGCAATTGGGGAGTGCGGGCTTGATTATTTTTATAATCATTCTCCAAAAGAGGTCCAAAAAAAGGTTTTTGAGGTGCATATAAGAGCTGCACAACAATCAGGTTTGCCTTTGATTATTCATACAAGAGATGCTGATGAAGACATGATAGAAATTTTGGATGAACAATATGCTATTGAGCCTTTTAATGCGGTTGTTCACTGTTTTTCAAGCTCCAAAAAACTTGCAGATTTTGCTGTTGAAAAAGGTTTTTATATTTCAGCATCAGGAATAATAACTTTTAATAAATCTTTGGACTTGCAAGATATATTCAAGACCCTACCTTTGGATAGATTGCTTGTTGAAACAGATGCGCCTTTCTTGGCTCCAACACCTTTTAGGGGCAAAAGAAACCAACCTGCATATGTGTATCATGTGGCAGAAAAATTGGCACAAATTATGAATGTTAGTTTTGATGAAATGGCAGAAATAACAACAAATAACTTTTTTAAGCTTTTTGTAAAGGCAAGTGATAAGAAAGGAACAAAGACTTGAGTAAAATTGTTATATTGGGAGCAGGGGCTGCTCCTGGGGTGCCTTCTGTATCAGATGGCTTTGGAAGGTGTAATCCAAATAACTTAAAAAATTATAGAACCAGAACAACAACTTATTTTGAGTTTGATGGTGTGAGAATTTTGGTAGATACATCTCCTGACTTGAGAACGCAAATGCTTGCAACAGGCACAAGAGAGTTGGATGCGGTTTTATATACTCACTCACATGCGGATCATTTGCACGGAATTGATGACTTGCGAGAGGTTAATAGAGCGATGTCAAAGCCTTTGAATATATATGCTGTGCCAAAAACAATGCGATATATAAAAAAACGTTTTGATTATTTGATTGCAAAAAAAGATAACTCTATGGTAAAGCCTTCTTTGATACCAAACAAAATAAAAACAAATAAGCCATTTTATATAGGCAGCACAAAAATTGTTGCCGTGCCTTTGTTAAAACATATTGTGCCATCTGTTGCGTATGTTTTTAATGATGGAGAGGTGGTCTATATTTCTGATTGTAAAGAAGTTGATAAAAAGCTATTTGCAGCAATTAAGAAAAAAGTAAAGTTATTGATTTTGCCGTTGACAAACATATATGATCATCCATATCACTTAAATGTTGATCAAGTAAATGATATTATAGAAAAAATTAATCCCGAACAAGCAATTATTAACCATATGTCAACTTGTTGTGATTATGATGAAGTAAATAATTTAACAAAAGAAAATGTTGTTCCTGCTTATGACGGGATGAAAGTGGAGTTTTAATGAAAACATTATGTATTTATCATATTGCTGACCATGATGGAAAAGGCAGTGCAGGTATTGTAAAAAGCGTGTATCCAAACACAAATTTTTTGGGCTTTAACCATGATATGAGCGTGCCATATGATAAAATAGAAAAAGCAGACAGAATTGTTATTTGTGATATTGCTTTGCCAGTAGACTATATGTTTGAGCTTGCAAAAACAAAAGAAGTTATTTGGATTGATCATCACATCTCAGTTATTAATGAATATGAAGAATATATGAAAACAGGCAAATATGAGCCAATTGCAGGGTTGCGTAAAAACGGAACAGCAGCAATTGAGTTGACTTGGAATTATTTTTATCCAAATAAGGACGTGCCTTTGGGTATTAAGCTTTTGGCGCTTAATGATTTGTTTTTGCTTGAGGACCCTAGAGTTAGGGCTTTTGAATATGCGTTTCAGTCTATGGGGGTTAATAGGCCAAATGAGCCAATCTGGCAAGATCTTATTGAGGGCAAAATTGATATTGATGCAACTGTTGCCAAAGGTAATGCAATTTTGGATTGGATAAGAATTAGAAACTTTAGGCTTTCTAAAGCTCTTGTGTTTGAAAGTGAGTTTATGGGCTTGAAATGTTTGTGTGCAAATATGCCACAAGGTTATTCTGAGTTTTATGACAGTGTTGAAAATAAGCATAAGTTTGACTTTTTAATTAATTTTTATATGAACAAAAAAAATCATTGGAAACTTACGTTTTATACAGAAAGAGATGATGTTGATGTGTCTCGTTTGGCTGGGCAGTTTGGCGGCGGCGGGCATAAAAAAGCTAGTGGGGCAAATGCAGAAACATTGCCAAGATTTTTGGATATTAAAGAAAAGGTGTAAAAGATATGGAAAGAAAATTAATTACTTCAGCTTTATTATATATAAATGGCCTTCCACATTTGGGGCATATCATTGGGTGCTTGATGCCATCTGATTTATATGCGCGATTTTGCAGAGCAATGGGGCATGAAGTTTTATACGTTTGTGGCACAGATGAACATGGTGCAGCTGTTGAAATCGCTGCAAAACAAGCCGGCGTTGATATTAAAGAATATTGCACAAATTACTTTAATCAACATAAAGAAATTTATGAAGGGTTTAATCTTTCTTATGATTACTTGGGTAGAAGCTCTTTGGAGCCCTCAAAAGAGATGACATATAGAATTTATGAGCATTTGGATAAAAATGGTTTTATTGTTGAAAAAACAATGAAACAAGTTTTTTCAATTGATGATAATATGTTTTTGGCAGACAGATACATTTATGGTACTTGTCCTTTTTGTGGCTATGATAATGCCAGAGGTGATCAGTGCGAGAAATGTACAAAAGTTTTGGATCCAACAGACTTAATTAATCCAAAATCTTCAATATCAAATAGTTCAAACATTGAGGTTAGGGAAACAAAACACTTGTTTTTGGATTTGCCAAAAGCAGAGCCAATGCTCAAAGAATGGTTGAAAACAAAAGCTGGAGTTTGGTCTGATGTGGCGTATTCAATTGCACAAAAATGGCTGAAGGAAGGTTTGCAAGAAAGATGTATTACTCGTGATTTGAAATGGGGTTTTCCTGTTCCTCGAGAGGGTTTTGAAGACAAAGTTTTTTATGTTTGGTTCGATGCGCCAATTGGCTATATTGGGATAACAAAGCAATGGGCAGATGAAACCGGCAATAAATGGGAAGACTGGTGGTTAAATGCAGATGATGTAAATTATGCTCAATTTATGGGCAAAGATAATGTGCCTTATCATTCTATATCTTTTCCGGCTACATTACTTGGCGCAGGAGAAAATTGGACCAAAGTTGATACGTTAAAAGGTTTGAGTTATTTGACATTTGAAGGTGGCAAATTTTCAAAATCTGCAAACAGAGGCATTTTTGCCAAAGAAGCGTTGCAAGAATTTGATGCAGATTATTGGCGTTATTGGTTGATGGCAAATGCTCCTGAAAGCTCTGATACAGAGTTTACGTTTGATGGGTTTGCTGGTGTTGTTAATAAAGACTTAAACGGAGTGCTAGGCAACTTTGTATCAAGAGTTCTTAAGATGACTGCCTCAAAATTAGGCGCAGAAGTGCCTGAAATATCAACGGAAATTACAGATGTGGAGACACAGTTGTTTGACAATCTGCAAAAAAGAATAGACGGATATATTGAACATATGGAAAAATGCGAGATTAGAAAAGCAATGAGCGAATTGCGTGCAATGTGGGTTGAGGGCAATAACTATATTTCAACAACAGAGCCTTGGGCTGTTATTAAAGTTGATGAAAACAGAGCAAAAACAATATTAAATATTTGCATTAACTTGATTAGGGTATTTGCAATATTTACGGCTCAAATAATGCCTAAAACAGCAGAAAAAATGATGGCGCAATTGGGGCTTGATGTTGGATATAATATTAGGGACTTTAATGTTTCAAAAGAAATTTTGACATTGCCTGCAGGGCACAAGTTTGAAGTTGGTGCTCCATTGTTTGAGAGAATCTCTGATGAAAGAATTGTTGAGCTTAAAGAAAAATACGGAGCGTGATTATGGCAAAGGCAAAAAAATCAAAAATTAGTGAAGAAAGAATAGCATTAAGAGGCAGAGCCAAGTTTTTTCATAAACTGGTTAGGTGTCTTTTGTTTCCGATCTTTCATCCTTTTATCACATTGATTTTTTTGCTTGTGTTTTGGTTGATGCCAACTTTTTTGGGAGCCAAACCAAATGCGGTTCATCTGTGGTATGGTCAACAAATTATGAAAGTCGTATCTAGTAACAAACAAATATCTGCAATTATGGAAGATGTTGAAGGTATTGTTGCAAAAGAGCAAGTTGATAATAAACAACCATTAACTAATAATAAAATTAAAACTGGATATGATGTCAATCAACGAAGACAAATGTTTATTAAAGGGCAGGGATTAAAAGACCAAAATAGCCATAAAAAAACAGAAATAAATTTAAGATATTTACAAAAGCCAGAAATAATAAAAGGCAAAGCTGCAGTTTTGGATGCAAATAGATTGATGATTAATAATACGGTTATGTTTATTTATGGTGTGTATGTTAGCCCAACAACAAATCAAGGCAAGCAAGCTGAAGAATATTTGATGCAATTGATTGAAGATAATGTTGTTGAGTGTAGCATTGTTGCTTATAGCATGCAAGGAATTGCAACTGCATATTGTAGTGTTGGAGCAACAAGTATTAATCATGCTTTGGTTGAAAACGGGTTTTCAAAAAATGTTAGTTTAGGAGAATAATATGTGGCAACCAGTATTAATGATTTCTGGCTACTTTATTTCTCTTTTGGGGTTTGCAATGTTAATACCTGCAGGCATCGACATTTTTTTTGAAAAAATGAAATGGTCACCTTTTTTATCATCTGCGATTATTGTGTTGTTTGTTGGGCTTTCTTTATTTTTGGCAAACAAAACAAAAATTCATAGGTTTAGTTTGCATCAGGGCTTTTTATTAACAGCTCTTTCTTGGGGTGGGGTTGCTTTATTTTCTATCTTGCCGTTTGTTTTTTCTGGCGAAATTCATTCTTTTGCAGATGCTTTTTTTGAGTCTTTTTCTGGCATAACTGCAACAGGAGCAAGTGTTATTGCAGATATTGAAAGTTTGCCTAGATCAATACTTTTATGGCGCTCTATGCTAAATGGATTGGGAGGAATTGGTATTGTTATTTTTGCAATTGCAATAATGCCGTTTTTGGGGATTGGAGGAATGCAAACATTCCAAAGAGAAAACTCTGATTTTGGTGAGCAATTTATGCCCAAAATGGGTGATATTGCAAAAAGAATTATATTAGTTTATTTTGTGTTTTTTGTTGCTTGCACGCTTTGCTTTTTTATGTTTGGAATGACTTTGTTTGATGCTATTAATCATAGTCTTACAACAATATCAACAGGTGGCTTTTCAACAAAAAATAATTCCTTTGCTTTTTATGATAGTCAAACTTTAGAGATTATTACAATTGTGTTTATGATACTTGGGTCTTTGCCAATGAGTTATTATTTGTTGATATTTTATGCAAACAAAGGAAAATCATTAAAAGTGGCGCAAATTGTCACGTTTTTTCAGATTTTGGTATTTTATGTTGCAATGGTTGTTATGATTTTGGTTATTTGCGATGTTTATAGTTTTGTGGATGCATTGCGACATGCCTCTTTTAATGTGATTTCAATTATGACAACAACGGGTTTTTCTTCTGTTAATTATATGACATGGGGGAGCTTTGCATTTGTTTTGTTTATGATCTTTGCGCTGACAGGTGGATGCACAGGCTCAACAACAGGCTCTGTTAAAATTTTTAGATGGCAAGCATTGTTTGCATATTTGCGCAATGCAGTGCAAAAATCTTCAACAGCAAATTTGGTAAGTCAGCCAACCACAAAGGGTGTTGTGATTGCAGATGATGTAATAAACTCTGTTTTGGTGATGATTGGTGTTTATTTATTAAGTTTGCTTGTTATTATTGTTTTGCTGAGCATTGATGGACTGTCATTTGAGGTTGCTGTTAGTGGAGCTATTGCATGTTTTACAAATACGGGGCCTGGGGTTGGTGATTTGATTGGGCCTGTTGGCAATTATGCAACAGTATCAGATTTTTCAAAATATGTGTTATCAATTGGTATGCTGCTAGGCAGGCTTGAAGTATTGACAATTTTGGTGTTGTTTTCACCAAGTTTTTGGAAGGATTAAAATGTATTCAGAAAAATTTCAGCGTTTTATTGATATTTGGCTTAAGGAATATGCCTTGGATAAAACAATTGAAGAAAAAAAATCAATAGATAAAGACGGAAACCCAATCCCTTGGTATACGTATCCGGCAATTGAATATTTGTCTCAGTTTGATTATTCAGATAAAAAAGTATTTGAGTTTGGTGTGGGATATTCATCTTTATTTTGGGCCAAACGAGCAAAAAGTGTTATATCTATTGAGGATAATAAAGAGTATTATGAACGTTGGTGCTCTGAATTTGATGAAAGCAATTTGGATATTAAGTGGAGAGATGAAGGCGAAATTTATGAAAACGCAATTTTTGAAAGCCAAGATAAATATGATGTTATAATTATTGATGGCAAAAGGCGTTTTCAGTGTGCTGAAGTTGCTGTTGAGAAAATATCTGAAAATGGTTTTATAATTCTTGATGATTCAGATAGAATTAATGTTTCTCATGAATATCTAAATGCTGTTGATGCGCTTAAAAAAGGCAATTTTTTGCAAGTTGACTTTTATGGATTTTGCCCTATGAATAATTTTTCAAAAACAACAAGCGTGTTCTTTAAGCGTTCTTTTGATTTTGCAATCAAGGCAGATGTGCAACCTGCAAATGGAATAGGAAACCTTTGGGCGATGGAAAAACGCAAAAGAAAAGAGTTGTTTAAGCGTTGATTTATTTGTTTGAGCCTGAGTTTGTGTCTTTTATTTTATTATAGTCTTCTTGGCTGATTTCATAATATTTGGCATCAAAGTTGTATTTGATATAGTGTTTGTTTTCAACTTGATAAAACGCGATTGTTATATCTTTTTTGGTTGTGTTGATGTTTATTGAAAAATCAGGTGTTTTGCTTGCAATAGAAGATTGTGCGTTGAGCAGGGGTGATGCAATCATTGCTTTTATGGTTTCGATATTGCTGTTGGTTGCTTTGCCATAGCGCAGGCTCCAAACAAAAGAGTAGCAATACTCTCGCCAATTTGGAGATACGTCTATTAAGTCAGCATCAATTAACCATACATCATAATTGTCTGCAGATC
>CAYJOO010000035.1:0-11095 GCA_964371845.1 uncultured Azospirillaceae bacterium
TCAACCAAAATGTGTTTTGCTTTCATTTCTTGCTGAGGTTTGAACGCTTTTTTATATTCAGCATATAACTTGTCAATTTCTTTTTCAGTTACTTTTGGAGCAACAACTTTTTCTAAATAAATTTTTCTTGCGATTTCATCTTTTGCTGCTTCAATTTGTTGAATGTATAGTTTATCTTTTTCGATTCCATTATTTTTTGCATCTTGCAACAAAAGAGTCCCGTTAACATAAACTTCCAAAGCTTTTGGATAAAAATCTTCAAAAGAAACCTTGCCCTTAACTTGTGGGTTATTGTTATAAGCTTCTTTAATCTCTTCAATTGTGATTGTTTGTCCGTTTACAACAGCAGCTGTTTTTGCATTTGCAACAGAAATTGTTGCAAACATTGCCAACGCAGTTAGTCCAATAAATTTATTCATGTTTTTTCTCCTTTTATATCAAATAATATATTATCATAATTTTATTATACAACAACAAATTGTCAACCATTGAATACTTTACAAAAAAGTTTTTTTATGTTATAATAAATAAAAGGAATAAATCATGTATAACAATGACTATCACCTTGCAATAGACGTTGGCTCTCAAAGCATTAAAGGAGCCATCCAAAAAGGCTCTCAAGAAAGCCTTTGGCTTGGCAATGAGCCATCCAAAAGCAAAGATTTCAGCCCCAATAATCCAAATGATATAGACACGAATGCCATAATAAAGGGCATTTTATCAACCATTAACAAAGCACAAAACAAATACGGCGTCATAGCACAAAACATAAAGATTATTGCAACCGCTGGATTAAGAAACGCACCAAAACATCAACAACAAGAACTCATCAAAAGAGTTGCACAAGAAACCCAAACCAGATACATGCACGCAATAGACATTAATATAATAGACGCTCACAAAGAAGCAGAGCTTGCAACAAAAGCCATATTATCAAGCATAACACCAGTTAGCAATCACGCCATTATCATAGATTCTGGTGGAGCATCAACAGAAATTTCTTTTATAAATTGTCAAAATAAAAACTTTAAGCCAATCAAAACAACCTCAATTAATATTGGCTCTTACAACTTCAACAAACACACATACAAACAAGTCATAAAGAGTGGCATCTCAAAGCTTGGGATCAAAGACAATCAACAAATAGATGTCATTTTATCAGGAGATAGCGCTCACTTCTTAAAAAACAAAACAGACAAATCCATATCCGATGCAGAAGGCAGAAGAAAACAGTTGTTTTATGTTAAAAAATCAATTCAATATTTTATTGATTTAAGAGAAGTTG
This sequence comes from uncultured Azospirillaceae bacterium, assembly GCA_964371845.1. Classification (GTDB taxonomy): domain Bacteria; phylum Pseudomonadota; class Alphaproteobacteria; order RF32; family CAG-239; genus JAWXUC01. Next base: position 1,286 of record CAYJOO010000035.1, read on the forward strand.
CAAAAAAACAAAACTCAAACGGATATGAAAAAGCATTAATATTTAGAGAGATATTCAAAAACCTACACCTCAACGACTATACAAACATACTCTCATCCTTAAAAGGCATTAAAGAAGGCTGCCTTCTTGAGCAAATAAATCATGCCAATATCACAAAAGCAGCAAAAGCAAAAAAAGCTCGCGAACTCAACTTATAATTGCACCCCACAACCAAAAAATTCAAACAGTTGATATATTTCACAAAAAGATGCAAAAAAAGCCATTTTTTATAAAAAATGTGCAAAAAAATACATTTTTTTATTGTTTTTTAATTAAATTGTGTTATTTTCCTTCTCAAAGGAGAAAATAAAAATGACTATAGATACAAAAACAATTGCAAAACTTGCAGAAATTTTAGATAAAGCAAACCTAACAGAACTAGAATTTGAGGATGAAGGCCAACGCATTTGCCTTACTCGTCAATCAATTGTTGCTCAAGCTCCAGTTGTTCAAACTATTGCAGCCCCTGTTGCAGCTCCTGCGCAAGCAGCTGCTCCTGCAGAGGCATCTAGCCCAGCACAGGCTCCTGCTCAAGACTTGTCAAAAAGTCCAAACGCTCTTAAATCACCAATCGTTGGCGTTGTATATATGTCATCAGAACCAGGTGCTGCACCATACGTAAAAGTTGGCTCAGAAGTTAAAGAAGGTGACACAGTTTGCCTTATAGAAGCAATGAAAACATTCAACCCAGTTAAAGCTCACAAATCAGGAAAAGTAACACAAATCTTGGTTGAAGCTGGCAACCCAGTAGAATATGGCGAAGTTATCTTGGTGATTGAATAATGTTTGAAAAAGTATTAATAGCAAACCGCGGTGAGGTTGCTCTTAGAATTCACCGAGCTTGTAAAGAGTTAGGGATCAAAACCGTTGCTGTTCACTCAGAAGCAGACGCAACTGCAATGCATGTTCGCCTTGCAGATGAGGCTGTTTGCATCGGGCCTGCTCGTTCAAGCGATTCATATCTCAACAAATATGCAATAATCTCAGCAGCACATATTACTGGTGCAGATGCAATCCACCCTGGATTTGGCTTCTTGTCAGAAAATGCTGACTTTGCAGAAATGGTTGAGCGTTGTGGCATAACATTTATTGGGCCAAACTCAGAGCAAATGCGCAAAATGGGTGACAAAATCACCGCAAAAATCGCAGCTCAAGAAGCTGGCATCCCAGTAACAAATGGATCTCCAGCACTTGATAGTGTTGAACACGCTCTTGAATGGGCAAACAAAATTGGCTATCCAGTTATCGTAAAAGCAACCGCAGGTGGCGGCGGCAAAGGCATGAAAATTGCTTTTGATGATTCAGAAATGACAGAAGCATATACAATGGCAAAAGCAGAGGCAAAAGCAGCCTTTACATCAGATGTTGTATATATGGAAAAATATTTGCAAAAACCACGCCATATTGAAATGCAAATTTTAGCAGATAATCATGGCAACGTTGTTCATCTTGGTGAAAGAGATTGTTCTGTTCAAAGAAACAATCAAAAGGTTATAGAAGAATCTCCATCCCCAGCATTAAATGACACTCAAAGAAAAGAAATCGGCGAGATTGTTAGAAGCGCAGTTGAAAAAATTGGTTATTCAAACGCAGGTACAATTGAGTTTTTGTTTGAAGATGGCAAATTTTACTTTATGGAGATGAATACTCGTTTGCAAGTAGAACACCCAGTTACAGAACAAGTAACAGGCATTGACATTGTAAAAGAACAAATCAGAGTAGCAAGTGGCGCTCCACTTGGTTACACTCAAGAAGACATTACTTTTTCTGGCCACGCAATTGAGTGCAGAATTAATGCCGAAGATCCAGAAACATTTATTCCAAATCCAGGAAAAATCAAAGAATGGCATGCTCCTGGCGGATTAGGTGTTAGGGTTGATAGTGCAATTTATTCTGGATACTCAATTCCTCCATATTATGATTCTATGATCGCAAAACTTATTGTTCATGGCAAGACCAGAAACGCTTGCTTAATGAGATTAAGACGCGCATTAGAAGAATTTGTAATAGAAGGCGTTAAAACAACAATTCCATTGCAAGAAAAAATTATTTCTCAACCAGACTTTATTGATGGAAACTTCAACATCCATTGGTTAGAAAAATTTATGGAAAAAGAAAAAAACAAATAAAAAAAAGCCCCTTGAATAAAATCAAGGGGTTTTTTACTACCAAACAAAGGGCCACAAGGCAGCTAAGATGCTAGTAGTCGCTAATTATATAAGTTTTTCTCGCATTTTTGTTGGTATTTTCACCGGCCTTTTTTGAGTAAAGCTCATGTGCACACATACAACTTCTGCATCAATTAACAATTCATCTCCTCTATAAATTTGTTGTTTGCAAACAAGAGATGCCCCGCCTACTTTTTGAACTTCACAACTAATTGTCAAAAGATCATCTAATACTGCTGGTTTAACATATTCAATAGTCACTTTTTTAACAGCAAATCCAAAAGGTTCATCTTGATATACTGTCTCTGAATTAGAAAATCCAAGAGAGCGCAAAAATTCTGTTCTTGCTCTTTCTAAAAACTTTAGATAATTTGCATAATAAACAATTCCCCCAGCGTCTGTATCTTCATAATATATTCTTGTATTTATATTAAACATTTTATCATATCCTTTACTAAAATTTAATGTTTTATTTGTATTATGATACAAAAGTAATTTGGAGAATACAAAATGTCAATAAAATTAAGTGTGCCAGAAAAGAATTTACAACACCTAAAACCAAGAATCTCAGTTATTGGCGTTGGCGGCGGCGGCGGCAATGCTGTTAACAACATGATTGAACAAAACTTAGAAGGTGTAGATTTTATTGTAGCAAACACAGATGCACAAGCACTTGCTCATTCAAAAACCACAAGACAAATTCAATTGGGGCTTGAAACCACCAGAGGTTTGGGTGCCGGTGCAAGACCAGAGATTGGCAAACAGTCTGCATTAGAAGCTCAAGAAGAAATTGAACGCGAATTAGACGGTGCAAATATGGTATTTATTACTGCAGGTATGGGTGGCGGCACAGGCTCTGGCGCAGCTCCAGAAGTTGCAAGAATTGCAAAAGCAAAAGGCATCTTAACAGTTGGTGTAGTTACAAAACCATTTCAATTTGAAGGCAAAAAACGTTTTGAAACAGCAGAAACTGCAGTAGAAAACTTCACCAAAGAAGTTGACAGTATTATCATCATTCCAAACCAAAACTTGTTTAGAGTGGCTGATAAAAAAACAACATTAGTAGATGCATTTGTTATGGCTGATAACGTTTTGTATGATGGTGTTCGTTCTATTACAGATCTTATGATGATGCCAGGCTTAATTAATCTTGACTTTGCTGATATCAAATCAATTATGGAAGACAAAGGCAAAGCAATTATGGGAACAGGTGAAGCAGAGGGCGAAGACAGAGCAATCAAGGCTGCTGAACAAGCTCTTTCAAACCCATTATTAGATGATTGCTCAATGAGAGGCGCAAAAGGCGTTTTAATCAACATTACCGGTGGCCCAGACATCACATTGTTTGAAATTGATGAAGCTGCATCAAAAATAAAAGAAGAAGTTGATGAAGATGCAAACATCATATTTGGTTCATCATATGATGATAGTTTAGAAGGCAAAATCAGAGTATCTATTGTAGCAACAGGTATTGGTGACAACCCAATCCCAAGAAGAGTAACACAAATAATAGAAGAAAGATATATTCCAGAAGATTTAACTCCACAAATTCCAACAGAAGAGCTTGAAGCCAATCTAGAAAAATTTGCAGCAGTTGTTGAAAAAGAAGAAGAAGAAACAATTGCAGTTGAAGAAACAATTATTGAAACACACATAGAGCAAACCCAACCTCAAGAGCCAGAGGCTCCAAAAACGTTTGAAAGCATAGAAACATCTTCTGTAATAGAGGATATGCCAAAAGCTCATGAGTTATTCAATGCAATCCAAAACAATATTGTAGAAGAAAATGAAGAAGACGTTGTTGTTAATAATGTTGCTTATTTTGAGCCACAAACAACAGTTTCTCAAATTGAGGAAGAACCAGAACTTTTCCCAAATCACAACCCACATGCAAACTTGTTTGGCCAAGCAATAAATAACGAAAAAGAAGAATTGATAGAAACTGAATCAAGACGCCCAACATTAATAGAACGCGTAACAGGTTTTTCAATTGCCAAAAAAAATAAAGAAAGAGAAAGAAGAGATGAGCCTCTATTCCAAGAAGCAGTCCCTGATTCTTTTTCATCAGATGATGACTTTAATGAATCAAGAATAAACCTTGAAATACCATCATTCTTAAGAAGAAAATAAACAAAAAAGGAGAGACTAAAACCTCTCCTTTTTTTTATTCAATCATTTCTTATCTGATTTAGAGCTCTTTACGATAAGATAGACTCTTTTTTGCGATGGATTTTGCGTTTTGAATTTGGCTTTTTGACGCGCTGTAGTTGGCGCTACAGAAGGAAAAAAGCCAAAGAACAAAACACTAAAGACGAGTGATAAAATGTATTCTATCTTTTCGTAAAGAGCTCTATATGCAGCAACAAGTTGTTGCAAACAACTTTTAAGATGCGCCATAAGTTTTTCAATCTCTTTATAGCTCATTTCAAAATTTGCATTTTCATTTGATTTGATATTTTCATACTTAAATTTATTATTTTTATTCATATTAGCTCCTATTTTGCATTGTCTTTATAAATTAATTATAAAATAACCACCCAAAATAAAATGGGTGGCAAAAGCCACCCATTCAAGCAAAAAAGTCAAATGCTTATATATCACAATTTGGCATTGTTGCCTCTTCTTTAAGAGACGCTATAAGTTCATCAAGCTTTACAACTTGTTGATGCTGAGAGCCAATACGTCTGATTGCAACAGTTCCTTCTTCTTTTTCTCTTTGACCGACAATTGCAATAACAGGCATTTTTGCATTTGAGTGTTCTCTGATTTTATAAGAAATTTTTTCATTTCTCAAATCTGTGTTCACTCTTAGTCCTGCCTTTTTCAACGCGTCGCAAACTTCAATTGCATAGTCATCAAATTCATTAACAATTGGGCAAACAACCACTTGCTCTGGTGCCAACCACAATGGCAAACGCCCTGCATGATGCTCTATTAAAATACCCATAAAGCGTTCAATTGAACCAAACAATGCGCGGTGCAACATTGCAGGTCTATGTTTTTCACCATCTTGACCAATATAATGAAGATCAAATCTTTCTGGCAAACTCATATCAAGTTGCACTGTGCCACATTGCCATTCACGACCAATTGCATCGCGCAATACAAACTCTAGTTTTGGGCCATAAAAAGCGCCCTCTCCTTCAAAGATTGTGAATTCATAGCCATTGTTTTTCAACGCATCTGCCAATGCTTTTTCAGAAACATCCCAAACTTCATCAGAGCCAATGCGTTTTTCTGGTCTTGTTGAAAGCTTTATTTTAACATCTTCAAAACCAAAGTCTTTATATATATCCAAGATTAGCTTTGTTGTCTCAATTGTTTGCTCTTCTAATTGTTCCATAGTACAAAAAATATGTGCATCATCTTGTGTAAATTCTCTAACACGCATCAAGCCCATCAAAGCACCGCTTGCTTCATACCTATGCACTTTTCCAAATTCAGCCATTTTCAAAGGCAAATCTCTATATGATTTTTGGCCTTGTTTATAAACAAGCATTCCACCAGGACAGTTCATTGGTTTAATACAAAAGATTTTGCCATCTTCTGTTTGGCCTGAATAATTGTGTTCGCCATATTTTTCCCAGTGGCCAGAAGTTTCCCACAAACATCTATCCATAACAGCAGGTGTTTGCACTTCTTGATACCCATTTTGTTCTTGACGGCAACGCATATATTCAATCAACTTGCGATATAATTTATATCCCTTGTCATGCCAAAACACACAACCAGGAGCATATTCAGGCTCAAAGTGGAACAAGTCCATTGCCTGACCAAGCTTTCTATGGTCACGTTTTTCTGCTTCTTCAAGCCTTGTCAAATAAGCTTTCAAAGCATCCTTTGAATCCCATGCAGTTGCATAAATTCTTTGCAACATTTCATTATTTGAATCCCCTCTCCAATAAGCACCTGCAACTTTCATAAGCTTAAAAGCATTGCCAATTTTTTTTGCACTTTCAACGTGAGGCCCACGACAAAGGTCAATCCAATCACCTTGTTTATAAACAGAAATCTCTTCTGCTTCTGGCAGATCTTTTATAATTTCTGCCTTATAATGCTCGCCAATTCCTTCAAAGTATTTAATAGCTTCATCTCTGTTCCAAATCAAACGCTCAAACTTGTTATCACGTTTAATAATTTCTTTCATTTTTGCTTCTATTGCAGGAAAATCCTCTTTTGAAAAAGGAGTTTTTCTAGAAAAATCATAATAAAAGCCATCTTCAATAGCTGGGCCAATTGTCACTTGCACATCTGGCCAAAGTTCTTTTACAGCTTGCGCCATAATATGTGATGCAGAGTGGCGCAACATTTCTAAATCTTTATTATTATCATTACTCATTTTATTAATCTTTCATTTTTATTACTTCATTATATACGTCAATTGTTTTTTTGCACATTGCCTCAACACTAAAGTGTGCTTTTACATTTTTTTGTGCAGCTGTTGTAATTTTCGTTCGTTCTTTATCAGACAAATTAAATGCCCAATCAATAGCCTCTGCCAAAGCATTTGCATCTTTATTTTCATACAAGCGCCCAGTAACACCATCAATAATATTTTCAAGTGATCCGCCATGGTTTGATGCAATTATAATTTTGCCCATAGCTTGTGCTTCTATAGATGCACGGCCAAAAGCTTCTGGCTCAATTGCTGTTGAAAACACAATATCAGACACACTTAAAAGCGCTGGAATATCAGAGCAAAAACCAATAAACTTAACTTTCTCTTCCAAGCCAAGATCCATTACTTGCGCTTTTAACTCATCAACAAAATATTTTCTGCCTTGATCAGAACCTGAAATAATACAAATCCAATCATTGCCTTTTACTTTTGCCAAAGCATCCAACAAAAGAGTATGCCCTTTCCATCTTGTAATTCTGCCATTTAACAACAAAATTTTCTTATCATTTGGAATATTATAATTTTTAATAACACTAACAACTCTTTCTTGAGATATGATATCAGGATTAAATCTTTGTAGGTTTACACATCTATGAATTAGCCTAATTTTTTTTGCATCAGTCTTATATTCTTCTATAATATGCTTTTTAATATGTTCAGAAATTGCAATCACAAGTTTGCCATAAGTCATAACTTTATTATATATTTTTTTTATACCAAATGGTCCCAAACCATATTTACCATGATATGTTGTAACAAATTTTACACCACATTTTTTTGCAGCAAAATATGCAGGCCACGCAGGTGCTCTTGAACGTGCATGTACAATATTAATATTATTTGCAAGAATAATTTTTTTTAACTTAAAATAATTAAAAAAAGCTCTAATTGGATTCTTAGATTTTAATGGCAACGTAAAATGCTGAACTTTAATCTTATCAAGTTCGTGCAACATTCTCCCCCCCTGTGATGCAACAAAATTGCGGATTCCTGCTTGTTGCAAACCTGTTGCAATCTCAAGAGTTCCAACCTCTACACCGCCATGCTCCATTTCTGGCAAAACTTGTAAAACTATTGGTTCATTTGACATATTATTATTCTCCATATTTTATTTTTTTCTATAGTATATGATAAATTTTATTATGACAATAAAAAAAGAGAGGCAAGGCCTCTCTTTTTTGCATTTGCTATTTTTGGGTATTAACCAAATAATCTTAATACCGATTGCGCTGCCTGAGAAGACAAAGACAAAGAGTTTGTTGCCAACTCTTGGCGCGTTTGAAGTGCCAACATATTTGCACTTTCTTCGTTCATATCTGCAAGTGTTAGTTTATCTGCACCCTCAGTTAAAACGTTTACCAAGTTATCAGTAAAGTCTTCTCTGTTTTGAACAATTGCATAGTTGTTACCAAAGTCAGATGCATAACCTCTAAGAGTTTTAATTGCATCATCAACAATTGTTATTGCTTGATTAACACCGTCATTTGATTCAAAATGAGTAACAGTCACTTCATCCAAACCAAGGCCAGATGCTCTTGCATCAACACCATCAATTGAGATTTTTGAGCTTCTGTCTTCATTAAAGTTTACTGTCAAAGTTGAATCAGAACCGTCAAGAAGATTAACACCTTTATAAGATGCATCTTTTGCCATCATGTTGATTTGAGTCATAATTTCTGCAAATCTTGCATAAGATTCTGCTCTTTCTGTAGATTCTGGAATAAAATTATTAACGTTTTCTGTACCATCAGTAGGTGCTGCATATGTAATGCCTGTTGCGCCAGCTTGCACATTTGAGAAAACGTATGGATTATTATTATCAGGATCAGCCAAACTAATTGTACCACTCGCAACAGAAAAAGTTCCTTTGCCAAATTCAAGATTTAAGGCATCTGCTAAAGCGTCATCAAAATCAGCTTGTGTCATTGCATCTTCAACCACAACATTAATTGTTTGTGGAATGCCATCTGCTTCAACATCAATAGACCAAGTGCCAGCTGTTGCTGTACCATAAGTGCCCATTGCCATATTTAAGTTTTCAGGAATTTCTGGATGATCCAAAGCCAATTCCGCTGTTGTTGATGCAATTGCTTTTGCTTGCTCAACAAAATTTGTAATAGACATAATTGCTTCATCAGTAGCTTTTAATGTAGAAATTCCTTGCCCCATTGAATCCATCAATGCAGACAAATCGTTTGCTCTATTATCCAAAGATGATGCTGTATAATAAGATGATGGGTTATCAATAGCAGAATTTACTTTCAAACCAGTTGAAAGTCTTTCAGATGTCATATCCATCAAGTCTTGTGTGTTTTGTAAAGACAACAAGTTTGAACGCATACTTGCTGTTAAATTAATATCAGACATGTTTTCCTCCCTTAGCAAATGCAGATTAAAGTCTGTTAACTATTTGTTAACTTATTATACGTCCTTGACAAATGCAATTATATATTTATATGCTGTGGATAACATTAACCAAAAATTAACGAATTGAAAATGAAGATAATAGACACTCACATACATCTTGCAGATTTTGCCAACAAAACCACCGATTCAACCGTGGCAATAGTGCCTGCAATAATAGAAACTGACTGGCAAAAAATTATAGATCTTTGTCAAAATAACAAAAATTTAATCCCTGCATTTGGCATCCATCCTTGGTATGTAAATCAAACAAAACCAAACTGGTTTGACAAGCTTGAAAACATTATAAAAAACACACCAAATGCCCTCATCGGTGAGACCGGATTAGACAGGCATAAAGACAAGGATTACAACCCTCAAAACGACTACTTTAAAAAGCATTTAATGCTTGCAAAAAAGTATTCAAGACCTGTAATAATTCATGCTGTAAAATGCAATGAATGGCTTGAAGAATACTGGCAAGAATTATCAACAATTAGATTCGTTTTTCATTCTTATAATGCAAGAAGAGAATTATTAAAAAAAATCATAAACGCAGGCGGATACGTTTCATTCTCAAACTCGATTCTAAACAACAGAGAAAAAGATAAAATACTACAAGCCGTGCCGTTAGATAGAATTATGATAGAAACAGACGGCCCCTACCAACAAGGCAGCATAAAAGACATTGCTGCACAAATTGCATCGATTCTAAATTTAGACTATCAAGAATTCTTAAACATTGTCTATAACAACACAATCAAGTTCTTAGGCCAAAGCAAATAAAAAGAGCGGGAAAAC
>CAYJOO010000036.1:0-10855 GCA_964371845.1 uncultured Azospirillaceae bacterium
ACTTTTTGACAACAAACACTGTTGAAGAAGCAAAAGCAATGGCAAAATCTGTTGGAGTTGATGCAAGCGAATGCTTGGCATGGGGCAATGTGGTTGCAGAAGTATTTGATGAAAAAGTGGAGCACCATTTGATTCAGCCAACTTTTGTGTGTGATATGCCAAAAGAGGTTACGCCACTTGCAAAAACTCATAGAGAAAATGACAGACTTGTTGAGCAGTTTGAGACTTATATGTGTGGCATGGAGTTGACTAATGCTTATTCTGAGTTGTCAAATCCTTTGGAGCAATATGAAAGATTTGAAGATCAAGTAAAAGCTCGTGAAGCTGGTGATGATGAAGCACAGATGCTTGATGAAGACTTTATTAATGCGCTTGAAAATGGTTTTCCTCCTTGTGGTGGTTTTGGTATGGGCATTGATAGACTTGCAATATTGTTGTCTGGAGCAGCAACAATTAGGGATGTGATTGCTTTTCCAACACTTAGAAAAAAATGATTAAAAAGTTTGGTGTTGTAGTATTTTCTTTTTTGTTGGCTTTTTTTGTTTTGGAAGGCTTGGCCTCATTACATAAAGATGACTGCAAAGAAAAAGGCGGCACAAGCTTTATTGAGGGCGCTGTAGCACAGTGCCCTTATAAATATAAGCCATACAAAAATGTGGTGTATGATTTTATATCAAAAGAAATCTCAACAAAATTTGATGCTAAAGAGTATGAAGAAGGCTTTGTTGAGCTTGGTGATGCTGATTTGCACCCTGAAGAAGGCGTTGTGCTTGTAAAGCCAGAGGTTGAGGTTGTGAAAGCAAAACCTGAATTGCCAAAAATTGCAATTGTTATTGATGATATGGGTATTTCTGATAAAAGAACTAGAGATATTATGTCTTTGAATGCGCCTATTACGCTTTCTTTTTTGACTTATTCAAGAAACCTTGATGGATATTTTGAGATGTTAAAAGGCGGGCCTTTTGAGGTTATGGCTCATATTCCAATGGAGGCAAAAACAAAGTTTGATGAAGCCCCTGACACGCTTAGGGTGTCTTTTTCTGACAAAGAGGTTGAAAAAAAGTTTTCTTTAATGTTGGAAAAATATGATAACATTGCTTTTGTAAATAATCATACGGGGTCTTTGTTTACGGAAAATGCTGCAAAGATGGATGTGGTAATGAAGGTTTTGAAAGAAAAGGGGGTTGGCTTTTTGGATTCAAGAACCTCTAGCAAATCTGTAGGAAAAATAATTGCAAATAAACATGGTGTTAAATATTTGGGACGAAATGTATTTTTGGATAATAAAAATGATTTTGAATATATTATGGGGCAGTTGCGACAAACAGAAAAAATGGCAAAAAAATATGGCTCGGCAATAGCTATAGCGCACCCAAAATCTCAGACCTATGAAGCGTTGAAGCATTGGCTAGCAACGCAAAAAGATTTTGAAATTGTTACGTTGAGCAATTTATAGAACATCATTAAATAATGAAAATTTTTCAAGATTCTCTGTCCAGTTTTCTTTGACTTTTACAAATAAAAACAGGTGAACTCTTTCATCTAGAAGGCTTTCTATTTCTTTTCTGGCAGATTGGCCAATTTTTTTTATCATTGCACCACCTTTGCCAAGGACAATGCTTTTTTGATTGTCTCTTTGGACATATATGCTCATGTTTGCTTTTATTGAGTTGTCTTCTTTTCTTTCAAAGCTTTCTGGCTCTACTATTATTGAGTATGGGATTTCTTGTTGCAAGAATAAGAAGGCTTTTTCTCTGATGATTTCTGCTATTAGCATTTTGGTTGGCATATCAGAGATTTGGTCCTCGTGATAAAACCAGGGGGATGCTGGCAAGCTGTCTGCTAGATATTGATAAAAATCTGTTAAGTGCTCGCCTTTTAATGCTGATGCAAAAAAAGTTTGTTCAAAGTTGTATAAAGCGTTTAATTTTGCAGCAAGTTCAAGTAGCTTGTCTTTTTTTACTAGGTCAATTTTGTTTATTAATAGGGCCACTCTTCTGTTATTTAATTTTGTTATGATGTTTTTTGTGTTGTCATCTATGCCTTTTTTGGCATCAACTAATAAAACAGATATGTCAGCATCCTTAACGCCACTCCATGCGTTGGATACAATTGTTTTTTCTAGGTTGCCTTTTGGCTTGAATATGCCTGGAGTGTCAATAAAAACTATTTGAGTGTTGTTGTATATGCCAATGCCTTTGACCAGAGTTCTGGTTGTTTGAACTTTTGGTGATACAATAGAAACCTTTGTGCCAATAAATTGGTTTAAGAGGGTTGACTTTCCGGCATTTGGAGCGCCAATTAAGGCAACATAGCCACATTTTGTTTGAGTGTTTTCCATTATGCAGGGGCAACAATCATCATCATGTTTCTGCCGTCTAATTTGGCTGCAGATTCCATTTTGTATAGGCCTTCAATATCTTCTAAAACTCTGTCTAAAAGCTCTTTGCCCATTTGTGGATTTTCTCTGCCTCTGAATCTGATTGAGAACTTGACTTTGTCACCTTGAGACAAGAATTTTTTTGCTTGTTTAAGCTTTACTTCATAGTCGTGCTTGTCTATTTGAGGTCTGATTTTGACTTCTTTGATGTCAATTGTCTTTTGGTTTTTCTTTGCTTCTTGTTTTTTCTTTTGAAGCTCGTAGCGGTACTTTCCATAATCTAAGATTTTGCATACAACAGGTTTTGCATTTGGAGATATCTCAATTAAGTCTAATCCTGCTGCATCTGCCATGTCTTGAGCCATTCTGGTGCTAACAACGCCGTGGTTGTCACCGTGTTGGTCAATTAATCTAATTTCTTTTTCTTTAATGTCTTGGTTAATACGTGGCCCATCATTCTTCTTGGGATTTGTATTATTAAAATCTCGTATTATGGTAAAGTCTCCTAAATATTATTATAAAAATTGAGCCCATAGCTCTGGCTCGTTTGTAAACTTATACTAAATATTTTATAAATCAAGAAAAATCTTAAAAATGAATATTAAATTTTGAGTCAAAACAAAAGGCTAGCGAATCGCCTGCGAATAAGTGATTTTTTTTAATTGTTTGTTAATTTTTGCAGAGGTAGAATCGGGTTGGGACGATTCTGTCTTGGTAATGCGATTCGTCTTTTGGATATTTTGGAGAAGTTATGTTTAAGGTTTATTTTGTTGGACTATCATTTTTAATCAGCTTGGTTTCTTTTGAAGCCGGGGCTACTGTTGTATCTGGTAATAAGGCTGATTTGTTGGTGACAACAATGAATGAGATAAAAGATGAGGGCGCTGCTTTGAGTTTGGTTGCACCAATAGAGCTGACAGCTCTGGGGTCAAAAACTTTGCCCACTGGAGCCGTTGGTGTTTTTGCTGATGGTGTGTCTTATTATTATACCCCAAGTGGGGATGACAAAGGTTTGATGACGGCTTTGTCTGGGACGGCTGCAAGGCATCTTGTGGCTGATAATAATGGAGTTTTTGAAGTGGGTGGCGTTAGGTATGATTATGATGTCTCTGCAATTGATGCGTCTCATTATTATTTAACAGAGCTTGCTGATGGTGAGAGCTCTGACTTTGAAGTGGTAAAGTATGTGGAGCAATCTGATGGCAGCTATGATGCAGTTAGATATGCACTTGAGTTTTCTGACTTTGGCAATCCTGCAACGATTGAAACATCTTCTCTTGACTTTAAGTGGGTTGTGGATCCTGTAACGGGTTTTAGGGCTTTGGAGGCTCAGACGGTTGCTGGTGAGGCTGATGTTGTTTATAATATGGATAAGATATATGGCGATGTTTCTGCTGCGGAGATTAGTTCTTTGTATTATGCATGGTCTTTGGACCCAGTAACTGCAACCTTGGAATTGAGAATGCCTGTGGATCTTGCTGATTCTGATGTTATTTATAGTTTTGCAAAAAATCAAGGTGATGCAACAGGGGATTCTTATCGTTTTCAGTGGGGCGGCGATGGAAGTGGAAATAGGCGCTTGATTAATTGCACAGCAACTCCTGGTGATTGTGTGTCTGCAAGTGATGATATTGTTGCAGTTGTTGAGGCTCTTGATAATGTGAGGGTTGTTGGCTCGGCAGGTGATATTAATCATAGCTTTGTTGGCTTGGAGCTGACGGGCAGTGAGTCTTTTGGTGCGGCAATTTATAGTAATGGTGGGAGCATTGGGAATATAACAGGTGATTTCATTGGCAACTATGCGCTTGGCACAAACACAAAGCTTTCTTATGGTGCTGCAATCTTTAATGAAAATGCAACAATAGGCAATATCTCAGGTAATTTTATTGGCAACAGAACGGAATATGGGGGCAGAGGTGGGGCAATTGCTCTGACTTCTAACGGGGCAAATGCCAAAATTGGAACAATAAATGGTGATTTTGTAAACAACTCTTTGTTTAATAAAGGCGCTTTTGTATATGGTGGGGCTTTATATTTGTGGGTTCAGGATGGGGCTTATAGTGCTGAGGTTGGTGATATAACAGGTGACTTTGCAGGCAATTATGCTTATGGAACTTGGAGCTCTGGTGGTGCTATATATAATAAAGGTACTAGCGTTGGTGATATTGATGGCGATTTTATAGCAAACTATGCTTTTGCGACTAGCTCTAGTGCTTCTGGTGGTAGTATATACTTGAATGAAGCTGGTGCGGAAATTGGAAATATTACAGGTGATTTTATTGGTAATTATGCCGAGGCTGTAAACAACACGGCTTCAGGTGGTGCTCTTCATATGGGGTTGTACAGTGCGCCAAAAGTGGAAAGTATTACGGGAAATTTTGTTGGCAACTATGCAAAAGGCACAATTGCAACAGGTGGCGCAATTTATGCTTTGTCTGGTGATATTGGCAAAATCACCGGTGACTTTGTGGCAAACTACGCATATGGAACAAGGTGGGGCGCTCAAGGTGGTGCAATTTATAAAAGAAGTAACTATCAAGCATTGGATATTGAAGGGAACTTTATTGGTAACTACGCATCGGGAACAACTGCAGAAGGTGGTGCTGTTTATTCTAATGGAAATTATAGTGCTGCTCACAGTATTGTTGGTGATTTTATTGGCAACTATGCAAAAGCCTCAACATCATATGCAATTGGTGGTGCGATTTATGGTTTGAACTCTGATTTTGCTGTTTTGTCTGGTGATTATATCGGTAACTATGCAACTTCTGCATCTTCATATGCAAGTGGTGGTGGTATTTATGGTATTACGGATTTGCCATCTTTGGTTGGCGACTTTATTGGCAACTATGCAAAGGGCACAATTGCTACAGGTGGCGGGGCGCACTTTAAAAGTGCTAATATTGATTATATTGAAGGCGATTATATTGACAATTATGTTTATGCAACGACATCTTATGCTGGCGGTGGGGCGATATATAGCTTTGGCGGATCATATAATGCAGGGATTGATGAGCTTGCGGCAGACTTTGTTGGCAACTATGCTTATTCTGAATCTGATTTGTCTTATGGTGGGGCAATTTATAATGAGCTTAGTTCAAATGGGTATGCCCGTTTTGAAAACGTTTCTGGTAACTTTGTTAAAAATGGTATAATGCTTGATGATGCAGGCAATGAAGTGGTTGCAACTGACTTTGGTGGAGCTGTTTATACTAAAAGTGTGATTGCAAATGGTTTTGCAAGTATGAGCTTTTTGGATGCGCACTTTTTAGAGAACGCTGCAACAACTCATGGCGGCGCTATATATAATACAAACTTGGCAGCTGATGGGAGCCGAAAAGGTACATCTCATTTGGTGATTGGTTCTGATGCAGCTGATCCAAATTTGCGATCAACTTTTGAGGGCAATACAGCGCAATACGGTGGTGCTATATATAATGATGCATCTTTGGGCACTATTACAATAGATGCAGATTTTACATCAAATGTTGCAAATGGTGCAGCAGGAGGCTCTTTGGGTGGCGCAATTTATAATAGTGCATCAGGTGTGATAACGTCAATCACGGGTAGCTTTATTGACAATTATGCAGATGGAACTACGCGTGATATGGGTGGTGCAATTTATAATGCAGGTTTGATTTCTGAAATTAAGGATGCGACTTTCTCAAACGATGTTGCTGATGCAACTAACAAAATATATACAGACCTTGGTGGTGCTATATATAATAGCGGCACAATTATTGTTGTTGATTCAGAGTTTGATGGCAATACAGCGGCAATAGAGGGTGCGGCTATTCATAACTCTGGTGAGATGGAGGTTAGTGATTCATCTTTTTCTGGTAATGTTGTTAAAACATCTGGAGCAGATGGTTATGGTGGTGCTATTTATAATAGTGGCACTATGAGTGTTAGCGATACGAACTTTACTAATAATAGTGTTACTTTGAGTGATGTTTTGTATAATGCTTATGGTGGGGCAATTTATAATAGTGGTGATTTTACGCTTTTTGCTGATACAAAAGATGTAACCATAACAGGTAATACAATTGGTGTTGAAGGATCAAAAACAAATAATGGTATTTATAATAGCAAAAATCTATACTTGAATGCAAGTAACAGCAGAACAATTTATATGAATGACAGCATAAGTGGCGATGGCAGCGGAAAAATATATTTGAATGGCGCTGGTGAAGTGGTGTTTAATGCAGATGTTGTCAACAATACAATTATCTTAAACAAAGGACAAATTGATCTTGGAACATCTTCAACAGTTATTGGTGGATATAATCAAGGGGTTGATGTCGGCTCATTGGAGGCAACCGTTGATAATACTCAGATAGATGTTTTGGATGGGATTGTATCTGAGTATAATTTTGATGATTTTACGGTAACTGGTGCAAAATTTATGGTAGATATTGACTTGGTTGCAGGTAAATCTGACTTGTTTAATATCTCTGGGGATGCCGATATTGATTCTTCAATAATGCTGGTTAATGTTATTAATATTGATACGGCAATGTCAAGTGGTGAGCTTGAGGTCTTTAGGGTTGGTCCAACATCTTCTGTGATACTTCCTGACCAAACAGTTGATATTGTTAGCAGAGATGAGTCTTTGTCTTTGGTGCATAATACTTCAAAGCAGGGGTGGTATAATTATACGGCTGATTTTTCAGCATCTTATAATTTGAACATTGCAATTGATGAAATTGACTCTCTTAATACAATTTATGTTCTTAAAAAATCATTTGCAAATGAGGTTGTTACCACAAAAGAAGTAAAATCAACAACAGGTGCTGGTAAAACTATGACCGTTAATGGGCTTGATGGTGATGGCGGATTTGTGGTGTCATCTGGCATGGCTGGTGGTGCTGAGGCAACTTTGACATTAATTCAGGACTCTGTTTATAATTCTATAAATGTGGGTTATGACGATGTTAACTTCTCAATGGAGGGGGATAATAATGAAATTTATTTTGGAATTGATGAAGATGTTACCTCTCTTGTCTTAAACAGTGATTTCTCTTCTGTAAATCAGTCAAACACTTTGGTCTTAGAAGGTGGCAAATATATTATTAATGGTGATATTGATAATTTGAGCTTAACGGCTGATTCAAACCTTGAAATCAATGGTATTGTAACAGATTCAATAATAGATGCTTCTGGAGAACTTGTTAGAACCAACTATGATTATGGAAACAAAATTATATTGGGCGAGACAACAAAATTAAGCTACTCAAACTGGGATTATTTGTATGATTCAACTCATGGTTCAAGCGCTGATAAAAAACTGAACTCTGTTGTTTTTGACGGTGGTAGTTTGGAGTTTGTTGATGGTCAGATAAATGACTTGGTTTTTGAAGAAGTTGAGCTTTTGGATGGTGTTACTATTGGTCTTGATGTTGATTTGAGCGGAGCAGGTAGTTCTGATATGATATCTGCTGGAAAACTGACTAATACAAGTTATAAGATAGGCATTGATGAAATTAATATTATTAAAGATGCAACAACAAATATTGATACATCGCCTTTGTTTGTGACTTTTGCTGATGATAAAATGGCGGCTGATAATTTGTTTTATTTAACTTCTGATATCTCTGTTAGTAGTGAGAGTGATGTTTTGGGTAGTTATTTGATTGGTGATGAAAAAATTAACGATGGCCAGTTGTCATTTAGGTATGCAAATTTGTATACAGCAAACATCTTGGATATTGATACAAAGAGTTATACAATGACTGCAGATGAAGATGTGCAGGCTGATTTGGGCAAGCTTTATGGTGAAAGCCTTGCAATCAATGCTGGTGGTTTTGCAATCAATGGTGCAGGCTTTGAGGGAATTGATATCTCAGATGGGCAAACTCTTGTAGTTAGCAATGCAACGACAATCGGCTCATTTGATGGTGATTTTGTTACGGCAAGTGGTGGTGAGATTGATATTGCTTCAGGCTCTGGCACAACCACTTTTACAAATTCAATATCTGGACAGGCTGATGTTACAACATCTGGAAATGTTGTGTTTGATAACACCTCTTTGGAGGCAAAAACAGTTGATATTGACTCTGGGGTTTTGGTATTAGACTCATCTACAATTGAGGCTGAAGTTGGTGGCAGTGGATATCTTGAAACAAAAGGAACGTCTAATATTATAGGAAGCAGTGTTGATACTGACATTGTTGTCTCATCTGGAATGACTTTGTTTGAAGATTCAATAATAAATGGTGAAGTTGATGGTACGCTTGGCTCTGTGGTTATTGATGGTACAACAACTTTTAATGGCGATTTGACAGCAACATCAATTGAAAATCAGGGCGTGCTTAATATGAATGCAAATCTTGATACTGGCGTTATTAATAATAGTGGCGCAGTGTTTAATGCTGGTGCAGATTTGGTATTAAACGACACGTTTAATGGTGGTGAGCTTAATTTATTGAGTGGAAGCACTTTAACTTTTGCTGATACAGATGCAAAATTGTTGGCTGAATCTTTTAATGCAAAAAGTGGCTCAACTGTTGATGTTAAAAATGGAGTGCTTGAGGCTCATAGCTTTGGGGAGTCAACATATGATGATGCTAATATTGAAATTGATATTGAGCTGAACGGTGGTCAATTGATTGGCGATACATTTAATAGCTTGAGTACTGGCAGCGTTAAGTTGAGCAGCGTTAATATTATTGATAGTCCTTTGCAAAATATTTCAGGTGCGTATGGAAAACTAGATGTGTTTACAAATTCTGCCTCAAATGTCTTTATTGAAGGTGATAACTATAGTATTTTGACCAAAACTTATACGTTGGTTTTGACTTCTGGCGTTAATTCATTGGATTATTTGCTATCTTTAACTGATAATTCTTTGGCAAAAGTAATAGCATCAGTTGCAGACCCAAGAAAATATATTATGTCTGAAAATGAAACTGCAGGCAATGAGATCTTAACAGGTGATATGAGTATTGAAGGTAATGGCCACAAGGTTACGGGTGGTACAATCACAATTGATGCAGATTCAAGCTTGAGTGTCGAAAATCTTTCAATGGCAGCAAATATTGCATCACAAGGTGACAATGCAATAGTCAACTTTAATGGGTCAGAGAAAATTTTGTTCTCAGGGACAATGGATGACGTTGCTGCAAATGTTAATGTTGATCTTGTAAGATCAAAGCAAGATACAAATGTTGATTATGTGGTAGGTCAGGCTGTGTTGACATATAGTGATGATGAATTCTTAAATGGTGGCAACTCTATAACATTTAATGATGGTGGATTGAACCTGTCAAATGGTTCTGCAGGAGATGTTTTGCTTGATAATTTGACAATTAATAATGATATAAGCATGACTGTTGACGTTGATTTGGCAAAAGAAGAAATGGATAGTTTGGAGGCAACAAACTTGACAATAAATGCAGATTCAAAAATCTTTATAAATAATCTTAACTTGATATCTGATTCAAAAGACTATGGCACAACAATAACAAACTTTACGGAAAATGATGATTTGGCAGCATCTGTTGTTTATACTGGCGCAAATCAATTGGGCAAAGCCGTAGCACCTGTTTATATATATGACGTGTTATATAATAGTGGAACAGGGGACTTTTTGTTTACTAGAGAAAATGAAAACCCACAAGTTCAGGCTCCTGCGGTTGGCTCTTTGGCAACAATTACAATAAATAATGAATTGTATTCAAAAGTTTTGGCAGAGGGTGCTTTGGTTATGGACGTTGAGGGTATGGCAACAGGTGATATAATTAGTAGAGATATGAACAATGCCTGGGTTAAGGTTTTTGGCTCAGATGAAAATCTTGATGTTAAGAACTCTGCTGGTAGTGTTGATGCTTATTTCTCTGGAACTATAGTTGGTCTTGATACTGATTTGGTTTATGAAGGCAGTTGTGTATATGCAAACTATGGCGTTTATGCAGCATATAGTAATGGTTATATGCGCTTTGATGATAACAAGTTTTATCAAAATGGTTATTTTGTTGGTGCAAACGCAAACTTTTATAGAGATGAATGGTTCTTGGGATTAACAACATCTATTGGTATGGTTAGAAGCAAAGACAAATATGAAAGCTCTGCAAAGTTTAATTCATATTTGGCAGGTTTTGGTATCAAAGCTGGTAGAGTTTATGATTTGGGTAATGGTTTTGAGCTAACACCAAGCTTGTATGCAAGCTATATGTATGCAGATAGCAGCAGCTATGTTTCTCCAAGAGGTGCTGAGGTTGATTTTGGAAACTCACATAACTTTGAGGTTGCACCTGAGCTTAAGCTTGAGAAAAATTTGAGCAATAATTATAGTACATATACAAAAGCAAGATATGTGCATACGTTTAATAGCAGTCAAAATGTTGTGGCTGATGGATTTTTGTTAAATGAGGTGGCGTTGAGACCATATGTTGAGTATGGACTAGGGTTTGAGAAGAATAAAGGCGATTGGACTGGATTTGTGGAAGTACTTCGCAAAGACTTTGGCTCAGAAGG
>CAYJOO010000037.1:0-10737 GCA_964371845.1 uncultured Azospirillaceae bacterium
TTATAAAAAAGTCCTAAGCAGTACGCGACCAGTGCGCTACACCCCGATGATGTGTGCCTCATATAAAGGCGATGATTTTATAATAATTAAAGGCGTGCTTGTCTCCTAAAGCAAATTCTTTTTTATAAGCTTACTTATAAAAAAGTCCTAAGCAGTACGCGACCAGTGCGCTACACCCCGATGATGTGTTTATAGCAAAAATGCTGTATATTAAAATTAATATACAACATTTTTTATTTTGCAATAAAAAACACAGAGTTTTTAGACAATCTGTTTTAATTGACTATTGAGATGTTCTCAGCCGCAGGTTTTCCATTATCATCATATATATCATAATAAACTTGTTGGCCGTCCTCTAGTTTTTTTAATCCACTTTTAACCAACCTTGATGCGTGCACAAATACGTCTTTGCTTGCATCATCATCAGCAGGAATAATAAATCCATATCCATGCTTCATATTAAACCACTTTACTGTTCCTTTTGGCATTTCACCCTCTTTCCTTGTTTCTACTATTAGTATATATAGATATTTTTTTACAGTCAAGAGTTTTTATTGAAAAAAGTTATTTATCTGAAATTTAAGGTTTTCAACAAAGTTATATGGGTCAGATACGTTAGTTTCTGATATAAATTTTTTTTGTTTTATTGCGTGCCCATCTTCAATATCCACCATTACAACTGATAGTGGAGATGTTAGGTTGTAGTCTTCTTTGTAGTTATATTCTTTATCTTGCCAATAATTGACCACATAGACCCCAAACTCATTTTCAAAGTTGTTTGCAATAGTGTTTTTTATTAGCTCTATTGTTGGCTCGCATTCATAGCAGTCCTGTGGACCAGTCCAAAAAATATATATAATTGATTTTTTGTATTGATATTCATATGGATATATTTTTGCAAAAGCTTGTGGTGCCAGGGTTGATAATAATAGCAAAAGCAAACAGATTTTTGTTTTCATTTTAATGCTCCTTTTGTTATTATATAGTCATTGTTTCAAAAAAATCATTTCTTAAAAAAATATTGTTGCAAAAACTCAAGATAAATTTCCTTTAAGAGTTTGATATCACTAATTTTTGCGCATTCATTAATTTTATGAATTGTCTGATTGATCAAACCAAACTCAATAACAGGGCAAAAGTTTTTAACAAATCTTGCATCAGATGTGCCGCCAGATGTTGATGCCTCAGGCTTTATGCTTGTTACTTTTGCAACAGCATTATAAAAGGTTTTAATATCACTATTATATTCAGTTAAAAAAGACTCTCCATCAACTTTTGCTTCAACAACAAAATCGCCTTCCACACTTTTTGCATTTTCTTTTATAAATTCAATAACACTTTGTGAACTATGCTCACTATTAAATCTGATATCAATCTGTGCTTTTGCTTTTTGTGGTATCACGTTTGTTGCTTTGTTGCCAACATCAAAAGATGTTATTTGCAAAGTTGACTTATCAAAATATTTATTGCCTGCATCAAGCGGTGAATGAATTAGTTTATGGAGCAAATTTATCAGGTTGTGAATAGGGTTTATAGCCAGTTCAGGATAAGCACTATGCCCTTGAACTCCATTGCATTCAATACGGATTACAACATCGCCGCGTCTGCCAATTTTGAACGATTCTCCAATTTTTGTTGGATTGGTTGGCTCTCCAACTATGCAAAAATCAAATTGCTTGCCTTGATTATATATAGCCTCAAGAGTTTTATTTGTGCCATCAACTATGGGTTCTTCCTCATCGCCACTTAAAATAATTGCAATTGTTCCAAAGTGTTTGTTGCTTTTAACAAATTCTTCAACAGCAGCAACAAAGCAGGCAATTCCGCCTTTCATATCACAAATGCCTCTACCGTATAAAACATCGTCTTCAATAACAGCATCAAAAGGAGGGTGCTTCCACAAGGACAAATCTCCTGGTGGTACAACATCATAGTGGCCATTAAATAACAACCTGGGTGATGAGTTGCCAATTTCTGCATAAAGGTTTTCAACTGTTGTGCCATCTTTATCAGCAAATGTAAAAATCTCAGTTTTAAACCCAATTTCTTCAAGGGCTTTTTTTGCAACATTAATGTTATCACATTTTATCATATTTTTGCATAATTCAATTACATCTAGCATCACAACTCTCCTTTGAGATTTTTATACAATAAATAAAAATATTTGACAAGAATTTTATTATTTGATATTTAGCCTTATAAAGGAACAAGCATGAATAATTTACAACTAAAAAAACTAGACCCAACAAACTTAAGCAGCTTATTAAGCTTGCAAAATGAGATCGTTGCAGATTTAAAAGATGACGAAAAACACTTCATCTTGCAAAGAACATCTAATGATTTCTTAAAGTCATTAAAAAACGATAGCCATTTTGTTTTTGGAATTTTTGACGGAGACAGATTAGTTGCACAATCAATATTATCATTGCCCAAAGACAATGAGCCAAGAGAGCTAGAAGAATTTTTACCAGAAGAAAAAAACTCTGATATTGCCGTATATAAAGCCGTTTTGGTTAGCCCACAATATAGAGGGCAGGGGCTTATGAGAGAAATGCTTAAAATCCGTGAGAACACAGCAATTATGCATGACAGAAAAATTGCAATAACTCAAATTGCTGCAGATAATCCTGCAAGCTGGATAAACGCAATCAAGCATGATATGGAGGTCTTAAAAGTGGGCCTTGACCCAGAAGATGATGCAAAGGTAGTCTATTTAAAAAAAGACTTGATTAATCAAAAAGAACATTCTCAAGAAAGCTATAGATTGAGCCTGGGTAGCGATGTTCATAAAAATGCAAACATATATTTTAATAAAATGCTCAAACTCTCAGAGGACGGATACAAAGTTTTTGCATGGGACAAAACAGACAACTCTTTGTTGTGGGCACCAATAAAACCACAAGAGCAGAGCGCTCGCTCCAAACTCTCAGCTCTTGATATTATTGCGCCAGAAAATCAAAGATAACTTTTGAGCCACTCTTTTTCTTTGCTATTTAAGAATTTTCCAATTTTTTTATAAACCTCTTTTTGATATTCCTTAACAAAAGATGCCTCAGCCTCTGAGAGCAACTCAAAGTTAATTAATGACATGTCAAGTGGCACAAATGTCAGGTTTTCAAAAGCAAGCATTCCATTTTTTTCAAGCTTGGTTCTATAAAGGTTTTCAATCCTAATCCCGTATTCACCCTCAAAATAAACACCTGGCTCAATTGAGGTTACTATATTTTCTGTTATTGTGCTAGGGTTTCTTTGAGAAATAAAAGGGCCTTCATGCACACACAAAAAGTTGCCCACTCCATGCCCTGTCCCATGCCTATAATCAAGGCCTTCATTCAAAAGATGTCTTCTTGCCAAAATATCTATTTGCTGGCCTGTTGTTCCAAGCGGAAACCTTTGGCAAGCAAGTTCTATATGCCCTTTTAGGGCAAGAGTAAAGTGCTTTATTTGCTCAGAGGTTGGCTTGCCCATATGAATGGTTCTTGTCATATCTGTTGTGCCACCAAAATAGTGTGCGCCAACATCTATCAATAGTATATCTTTTGCAATTTTATCAGATTTTTTTTCACAAGGCTGATAATGGGGCAGGGCAGAGTTTTGAGCACTTGCCACGATTGAGGCAAAGCTTTCTTTATAAAAACCATTTTGCTCCAACCTCAGCTTATGAAGCTTATTTGCAATTTCCAGCTCTGTTTTTGACGTTTTTGTATTATAAATCCAATATAAAAGCTTTGTTATTGCAACGCCATCTTTGATATGGGCATTTTTAAATCCCTGAATTTCTAGCTCAGATTTTCTCCACCTCTCGTGCCCAAGAGGAAAATGCGGGCATTTATAATCTTTAATATATTTCAAAAAAATTGCCGGAGTTTTTGTATCAGCAAAGCCAACTGTTTTATATTTTCTCATCTGCTTTGGATGATTAAATAATTGCACAACGCCATTTTTGTTAACGATTGCAAAAGCCCTAAATACTGGCGAATATGGCAAAACTCCTGAGCGTAAATTCAGCATCCAAGACACATCTGTTGCATCTGTTATAATATATGCATCTAGTTTTTTTGCCTCAAGTTTTTCAACAATTTCTAAAACCTTATTGCAAGCCGGCTCCCCTGCATATTGGGTTTCATATTCAAACGGTTCTCTATCAATAAGATAGTCAGGTTCTTTTGCTTTTGCAACAAAGTTTTTACCAAAAAAATTGACTTCTTCAACAGAGTGGCACCATGGATTGTAATATATTTTATCTTTGATATCATTTGCAAATAACCAAGTCTGAAACTTTTCAAACACAACCTCAATACTTTTATCTTTTATTTCTTTTTTTGCTTGCAGCTCATAGCGCCTATCCGTAAACAAATATGATTTGTTTTTTCCTTTTAAAAAGGTTGCGTTTGATCCACTAAAACCAGTTTGTTTTAATATCTCATTTTCTTCATCTAAAACATCCAGATTTAAGAATTGATTGTTTAGTGTGATTAACTCATACATAGTGCTGCCCTCCAACTTTCGAGGCTAGATGTTTTTTTGTGCTCAAAGCCTGCATTCTCATACTCCAACACAACCCAATCTTCTTGCTCGGCATTAAAGCCAGACAATATTATATATCCTGAGGGGTTAATGTGTTTATAGGCATCATCCTTCATTGCAATTAATGGGTTTGCCAAAATATTTGCAAGAATAAGATCAAACTTTCCACGCACTTTTTGATATCCATCACTTTGCGCCACTTCTGCTTTGTCTACCCCATTGTTTTCAAAGTTGCCTCTTGTTACAATTACTGCTTCTTCATCAATATCACAAGCGCATATGTTGGCGTTTGGCCAAAGTTTGCTTGCAACCAAAGACAATATTCCAGACCCTGTTCCCATGTCTAAAATGCTTGATGGTTCAAAGCCTTGTTTTTTTAATGCGCAAATGTGCTCAATACACATAACTGTTGTGGGGTGGTTTGACCCAAAAGCAGTGGCTGCATATATCTGAATAAGCTCTTTGTCTGTATTCGGAGCTTGTTTTTGATGAGCACCATAAAACATAAAGTCACAAACTTCAAAAGGCTCAAATTCTATTACATAGTCCTTTAGCCAGTTTTGGCTCTCTAGTTTTTTTATTTCATACTTGTATTCACAACAAAAATCAACTTCATCTCTTGAATACGCAACAACTTGTTGTGCGCCATCGTCCAACACATTTATAGAAACCACCTCAAAAAACTCTTCCAAGTTTTCCAAGAAGAGCTCGTTATATTGTGCTTGTGGCTCAAAAATAAATTCATAACAAAGTGTGTGCATATTTAATTCCTATCTAGACTTTTTGTATTTTTATATTATAGTAAAGCTATTATAAAGGAATAAATATGAAAAAAATACTAATTTTTGCATCTATTATAACATTGTCAGCATGTGGAATACACGCCGGTGGTTACAAATCTCCAATATCTTTTTCAATATTTGGGCAAGACAAAAGTTATTCAATTGATTACTTTGAAAACCAAGGCTTAAAAGCTTATAGAACAGAGAAGATAGAAGATATATACCCAAGCATAAATGAAACCCAACGTGCATATACTGGTTTTTCAGTTTTTTATGACAAGACATATACAAAAACATATTTTCAAGATTGTTTTGTAAAAGCCAAGATGGACGGCGTCTTAAGTGCGGGATCTGCTCCTTCATATGTCTATAAAAAAGACACAAAAAGATTGCTTGGTCGCTCATATGTTGAGGACCAATGGTATTCTTTGCTCCCAGCAGATGATGCAACATATGTCTGGTTAATCAAAGAAGACGGCAGCATTGCAGGCAAAATGGGCAAAGTAAAAGATCGCAAATTATATATTTTAGACACTCAATTTGTTCCATCTCCAAGAGAGCTGAGCTTTGAGATTATCAAAGAAACAAAAATGGATCAAACAATCCCAACAACCGGCTTTGACGTCAAATATAGTGGCATCAAACTCGGACAAGTGACATTTACAGTGCTAGATTATTCAAAATATTCAAAAGACAAAGGTGAGTTTGAGGTCTTTTATTTTGATAATAAAGCAAACATGAATGTTAACATCATGGGCATCAAAATCAAAGTTTTATCAGCTGATGAGCAAAAAATAGATTATATAGTTTTAGGATATTAATAGAAAGGATAAATAAAAAATGGCAGGACATTCGCAGTTTAAAAACATTATGTACAGAAAAGGGGCGCAAGACAAAAAGAAAGCCTCAATGTTTGCAAAACTAGCAAGAGAAATCACAGTAGCTGCAAAGTCTGGTATTCCAGAGCCAGATAAAAACCCACGATTAAGACTGGCAATTTCTGCAGCTCGTGCAGAAAGCATGCCAAAAGATAACATTGAAAGAGCAATCGCAAAAGCGTCTCAAACAGCAGGCGGTGATGACTATGTTCTTGTGCGTTATGAGGGATTCGGCCCAAGCAAAGTTTCTGTTATTACAGAGGCATTGACAGACAACAAAAATCGCACAGCCTCAAATGTTAGAACCATCTATGGCAAAAGAGGCAATGGTCTTGGCGCAGAAGGCTCTGTTGCATTCAATTTTGAAAGAATTGGCTATATTGAATATGCCCTAGAAGTTGCAGATGCAGACTCAATGTTTGAAGCCGCTATTGAAGCCGGAGCCAATGACGTTGCCACAGAAGAAAGACATATGATAGAAACCCTTCCTGATGATTTGGGCTCTGTAACAGAAGTCTTAGAGGCAAAATATGGCACTCCATCAGCATCAAGACTAGACTGGAAGCCTTTGATGGAAGTTGAGATCACAGATTTGGACGCCGCAAAATCTTTTGTAGCATTTTTAGATGCATTAGAAGAAGATGATGATGTGCAAAAAGTTTTTCATAATGCAAAAATTGCAGACGAGCTTTTGGAGCAATTATGATAAGAATTTTGGGGCTTGATCCATCTTTGTCTTGCACAGGTTGGGGCGTTATAGATGTTGATGGCAACAAGTTAAAATACGTCGCAGATGGTTTTATCAAAACTGATGCCAAAGCATCAATGGAATCAAGACTTCATGAGCTTTATACAAAAATGGCTGAAGTTGTTGATATATATAAACCAGATGAGGCTAGTATAGAAGAGGTGTTTGTTAATTCAAACGCCTCAACTTCATTAAAGCTTGGCCATGCCAGAGGTGTTATAATGCTTGCTCCGATTTTGGCAGGTGTACCCATTTTTGAATATGAACCCACAAAAGCAAAAAAAGCTGTGGTTGGCGTTGGTAGGGCTGAAAAAAACCAAGTTTTAAGCATGGTAAAAATCTTGTTACCAGGAGCCAAACCACAAAACACAGATAGTGCAGATGCTCTTGCTTTGGCAATCTGTCACCAAAGTTACAGAAGATAATTAAAACGTTAAAACGCTGTATCCTGTTTTTAAGTAGTTTGCCAGAGGCACGCCAATATATTTCATATCATAACCAAGCGATTCTAATATAGGTGTCACTCCATATGCATCAGCACATGCCAAGCAGGCTTCAACATAAACTCCTTGTTCTTGAGCTTCTTTAATGCTTTTTTGCATTTCAAGATTTGTTGCCGTTAATTTTGCAGATGGTCCCCAAATCATTAGTGTCACATCTTCAAACCAGCCTTTTTTCTTTGCGTTTAAGACATAAGGCAGCACAACTCTTTTTGCAACCATTTCATCTCCGCTACTCCACACAACCACAACTTTATCTTCATTGGGATTATGCTTTGCCAGTTTATATGTTGCAAAACAAGCACTTGTTAGAATTATTACTAGTAATATTATTTTTTTCATCTTAGTCCTCCAAAATATTAGATCTATATATTATCATCCCAATTTTATTTGCCAACATATTTATAAAAAAAGGCCGGACAAATTGTCCAGCCAAAGATTATTTTATCTCTTTTAGTAGCCTGTCAAGATACCAGCGACATACAGTCATATTGGTATCTCTTGGCATCATCAGCGTAAAGCTAATTTGCCATTCAGGGTTTTCTGCAGCATATTCATACACTGCAATGACTATTTGTCTGCCCAAATTTCGCGACTCAACAATGTCGTTAATATTTGAACATAGGTCGCAGTATAAAGTAGCAATCCCATTTTCATGGGCGATTTCAAGGGAGCGTTTAATGCTCTCTTTAATCGTTTCTGGTGTTTGTCTCCAGGTATCTGGCAATTTTATTACCTTGCCAAATCCAAAGCCCCCCATATAGGACGCTGTGGTTTTATCTGTTAGTATTGGAGAATATACTCCGATACTTTCAACTATCACTGTTTCCTCTATTCTACCCTTCCTTGAAGGTTTAACAGAAATTCTTGGTTTTGCCATAATTTTTTTGTTTTTAATTTGTAAAAATATAATTATCGTTAATCACGTTATCACAAAAAAAAATATTGTAAAGAGTTTTGTCAACTTTTTTGTGCTATCTATATCCCTTAAAATATGAATTGTTTATTATCTCAATATTTTCAATTGGCAGTTCATTTAAAAATCTTGATGGCATATTGTTTTGCCATTGCCCAAAAATTCTGCGATTCTGCGCTGCCATAATATATAACTTTCTTTTTGCCCTAGTAATTGCAACATAGGCAAGGCGGCGTTCTTCTTCAAGGCCTTCTGAGCCGCTTTCATCCATGCTTCTTTGATGCGGAAACAAGCCTTCTTCCCACCCTGGCAAAAACACAACATCAAACTCCAGCCCCTTTGCAGAGTGAAGCGTAATTAACAATACTCTATCAAAGTCATTGGCGTCATCTTTATCAATCACAAGAGCAACATGCTCCAAAAAAGTTGCCAAATCAGGGTATTGTTCATCATCAGACAACACGTTTATAAGCTCTCGCAAGTTTTCTAATCGTCCTGGTGCTTCTGCAGACTTATCAGCTTTTAGCATTGCAATATAGCCACTATCTTCTAAGATCATTTCTGCCAAAGCACTAGGGTTCAGACTGCCAAGATTGGCTTGCCAAATTGCAAAATTAGCCATAAGTTCTGCAAGATTGATCGCTGCTTTGCCTTTTAGTTCAACAATTTTTGCGGCCTCAAACATTGATATTTGTTTTTCTCTGCAAAGATCTTTTATTTTTTCAATAGACTTATCACCAAGTGAGCGCGCCGGCTTGTTTATGATTCTTTCAAACGCCAAATCATCAGATGGTTGCAAAGTCACCCTAAAATACGCAAGCGCATCTCTAATTTCTTGTCGCTCATAAAACTTTGGCCCGCCAATAACTTGATAAGGAATTGCGTTTGCAATAAATTTTTCTTCAAACTCCCTGGTTTGAAATCCAGTTCTAACCAAAACAGCTTGTCTTGCATAACGCACGCCAGCTCTTGCCATGGCCTCAATCTCATCAACAATATATTTGGCTTCATCTGATCCAGAATATGTTGATATCACCTTAATTTTATGATTGCTTGCTGTGATGGCAGGAGAGTTCTCTGCCACATAAAGGCTTTTGCCCAAGCGCCCAGTATTGTTTTTAATCAAATGAGATGCTGCGTTTAATATATTTGCAGTTGATCGATAATTGCGCTCCAATCGCACAACTTTTGCCTCAGGAAAATCTTTTTCAAATCGCAAAATGTTTTCAACTTCAGCCCCTCTCCAAGAATATATTGACTGATCATCATCGCCCACGCAACATATATTTCTAGATTTTTGAGAAAGCAAGCGCAATAGCAAATATTGTGTGACATTTGTGTCTTGATACTCATCAACCATAATATACTTAAACTTGTTTTGATAATATTCCAAAACATCTGCATGCTTCATTAAAATATCAAGCACATATAATATCAAATCGCCAAAATCAACACAATTAAGCTCTAACAACCTTTGTTGATAGCGTTGATAAATAAGCCTTGCCGTATCATTTTTTGAGTTAACCTTATCAACGGTCAAGCCTTTATCTTTCCACCTTGATATAATGTCCAAAAATACTTGTGGCGGATGTTTTTGAGTGTCCAGCCCAAGGTCTTCTTCAATTTGTTTGATAAGCCTTTTTTGATCACTGTCATCAAGTATTGTAAAATTGCTCTTAAGGCCCACAAGTTCTGCATGGGTTCGCAAAACTTTAACGCACAATCCATGAAAAGTTCCCAACCAAACAGAGCTTGCCGCATCGCCAATAATATTAAACACTCGCTCTTTCATCTCTTTTGCTGCTTTGTTTGTAAATGTTACAACAAAACACTCAGAAGGCCATGCTTTCTTGAGTGCCAAAATATGTGCCAATCGAGTGGTTAAAACTTTTGTTTTGCCGGTTCCTGCACCGGATAAAACTAAGACAGGGCCATCAGTTGCTTCAACTGCTTGGCGTTGTTCTGGATTGAGTTCATCTAGCCACGGTGTGTTCACTTTTGTTAGCTGAGATATTGTGTCTTGTGGTTCTTGTAGATCAAAAATGTTCATAGTTTGTTCAGTATATAAAGTTTTTTTTTGAAGTCAAACATATTTTTTTGTTATTGGCAATTCTTTTTTTGCTCTCTGGGTTTATAGTAATAAGATTGCTTAAAACCCAGCTTGATGGTTCTTGATTGCCAAGTATCTCAAGCAAAGATATAAATTTTGCTTTACAAATAAAATTTTTTGTTTATGTTTGCCTCGTTAACCTTGCTTGTGAGGCGACTCGCAGGCTATTTAGCAATTTTAGTTTATGCTATAATAACCAAAAGGAGATTTTAATATGGCATTGTATGAAAGTGTGATTATCGCACGTCAAGACTTGGGCGCTGCTCAAGTAAACAC
>CAYJOO010000038.1:0-9137 GCA_964371845.1 uncultured Azospirillaceae bacterium
CATAAAAATTGAGGTTAATAAAAGAGTTGTTAACCTATATTATAAAAATGCTTTTGGACACCAAAGAACAACAATTGAAAAAGTGGAAAACTATCTTGGAGTTTTGCTTAGGGTTGAGTTTGTGCAAATAGGTTTTGTGGCAAGAAATAGATATATTGTTGAGCTTGTGCATAAAGACTATAAAAAAAATATTCCTTTATATATATCAACAAATTCAAAAGATTTTAGAAAGATTTGGATGGAATATGCAAAAAAATTAAAGTTGCCATGTATTGATGCAACAGAAGACGGGCTGGAGTTTTTTGCTGTAAAAGATTTGGATAAATCTCTTATATCTCAAGTTAAGGCAGGAGTTGTTGTTGATGACTTTGATATTTATGAGCGTTTGCCATCAATAATTCAGTACGCAAGAAGAAAAGATAAAATTATTTTGAAAGCAAAAAAGTTTTGGTTTGATATATTTAATATGTTTTTATCTGTGCTTGTTGTTTTGATGTGTGTTGTAACTATTGCTCTTAAAATTTATGTATTAACGGCTTTAATATTGTTAATAAGTTCTTTTTTGTTTGCTAAAAAAGACAAACTTGTTATAAAAAAACATAAATTGGTAAAAGTTGATAAATATGGCTTTTTTAATAAAAAAGTTACAGAAATCTTGAAAAAAGACATAAAATCAGTTGAAATTGAATATAATCCATCAACAGATAGAAATTATATTGCAGTGTATTCTGATGATAATGTGATAATTTTTGCAAAAAAAATGCCCGTAAATGACTTAAAGTGGGTTAAAAAGTTTTTAATTAATCAAATAACAAGGAATTAAATAATATGAAAAATAAAATTGAAAAAGATAGCTTTATTACAGAGATTGAAGAAGATCTGAAAAATGATAATTTGAAAAAATTGTGGGACAAGTATGGTTTTTATTTGCTTGCTGCAATGGCATCTATTTTGCTTATAACAATTTTTATAGAGGTTTATTCTTATTTTAGTATTAAAAATAATCAAGAGATGACAACAAAATACTCTCAAGCCTTAACCCTTGAGGCAACTGGCAATAATGGTATTGCAATGGCATCTTTTGCAGAACTTGCAGAAGAAGGTGAGTTTTTATCAGAGCTTGCAATGCTTGAGGAAGCATCTATTTTGATAAAAGAAGGCAAAAATAATGAGGCTCAAGATAAACTTTTTACAATCGTTGATAACAAAAATATTGAGGCAAGCGTTAATAATGCAGCAAGAATTATTTTGGCATCTTTGTTGGTTGATAGTTCAAACTCTGTTGAAGTTGAAAAGGTTGTGCGCCCATTGTTGGACGCTAATAACCCATGGAGATTTAATGCTTATGAGTTTCTTGCGGCATCTTATTTGAATGAAAACAACAAAGATAAAGCAATAGAAATATTTGTTATGATTGCTGATAATGCAGATAACCCAAGCATTAAGGCAAGAGCTTTTGATATGCTATCTGTATTGAGATAAGATATATGATTGCCAAAAAACTTGGGGCAGGGTCTCATATTAGGGTGATTGCCCCAGCAAGAAGTATGAAGATTATTGCTCAAGATTGCAGAGACATTGCTATTCAACGTTTTGCTGAGCTCGGAATAACTGTGAGTTATGGCAAGAATGTTGAAGAATGTGATGACTTTATTACATCTTCTGTGCAATCTAGGATTGATGATTTGCATGAGGCGTTTTTGGACCCTGGTGTGGATGCAATATTTACGGCAATTGGTGGTTTTTCAACAACAGAGATTTTGGATTATATTGATTATGATATTATAAAAAACAATCCCAAAATTATATGTGGTTTTTCTGATATCACTGCTCTTTGTAATGCAATATATGCAAAAACAGGTTTGATAACTTATAGTGGGCCTCATTTTTCTTCTTTTGGAATGAGAAAAGGTTTTGATTATACTTTAGAATATCTTAAGAAGGCGTTGTTTTTAGATGACGAGTTTGAAGTGACACCTTGCGGGCAATGGGCTGATGACTTGTGGTTTTTAGATCAAGAAAATAGAAAGTTTGAAGAAGATGAAGGTCACTGGGTTATTAATTCTGGAGCCGCTACAGGAAAACTTTTAGGAGGCAACAATCACTTGCTTAATTTGTTGCGAGGAACGCAATATATGCCAAAGATAAAAGATTGTATTTTATTTGTTGAGCATTGTGCAGAAGATAGTTTTTGGCACTTTAAGCAAAACCTTATTGCGTTGATGCAAGCATATGATTTTTGTGAAGTGAAAGGGCTTGTTATTGGGCGTTTTCAAAAAGGAAATGATGTTAGTCGTGACCAATTGACATCTGTTATTAAGTCTTTGCCAGCATTAAATAATATCCCCGTTGTTGCAAATGTTTCTTTTGGGCATACAACACCTATTATCACTTTTCCGATTGGTGGGATGGCTTGTATTGAAGGCTCAAAGGTTTTTATAAAATAAAAATGGCGTGCTCGGCGGGAGTTGAACCCACAACCGCTGGCATCGGAAGCCAGTACTCTATCCAATTGAGCTACGAGCACTCTGTTTGTAATTTGTGTTAATTAATTATTTACACTATATATTTATTATAAACAATACAAAAATTTTTATGGAGGGAAATATGAAAAAACTTTTGCTAACTATAGCAGGGGCATTGTTTGCAACGCAAGCAAAAGCTTCTGAAATTGATCTTAAAATCCCAGATTTAGATATTATGTATGATTTTTTTGGAATCGCAATAAGTGGTTCTCAAATTTTGTTATATGGAATCGGAATATGTGTTTTGGGCATGATTTTTGGCTTTTTGGAATTTGTTAAAATTAAGAAGATGCCTGCACATAAATCTATGTTAGAAATTTCTAAAACGATTTATGCAACTTGCAAATCATATATGCTGCAACAAGCAAAGCTTTTGGTTATATTAGAGCTTTTTATTGTGGCGTGTATTTTTTATTATTTTTATTATTTGGAGGCAACGCCAATATTAAAAGTGCTTAATATTTTGTTGTGGTCTGTTTTGGGTATTTTGGGCTCTTATGGAGTTGCTTGGTTTGGTATTAGAATTAATAATTATGCAAACTCTAGAACGGCATTTGCATCTTTGGAGGGTAAAGCGTATAAAGTTATGAACTTGCCTTTAAAAGCAGGAATGTCTATTGGCGTTTTGCTGATTTGTGTTGAGCTTATTATGATGATTGTCATCTTGTTATTTGTGCCAAAAGATAATGCTGGGGCTTGTTTTATTGGTTTTGCAATTGGTGAGTCTCTTGGTGCTTCTGCTTTGAGAATTTGTGGTGGTATTTTTACAAAAATTGCAGACATTGGCGCAGATTTGATGAAAATTATATTCAAAATTGATGAGGATGATGCCAGAAACCCAGGGGTTATTGCAGATTGTACAGGTGATAATGCTGGTGATAGTGTTGGCCCAACAGCTGATGGATTTGAAACATATGGCGTTACTGGAGTTGCATTAATATCTTTTATTGTGCTTGCAACAGGAATGCAGTATGCAAATCAAGAGTTGGTATTAATGCAAAATGGTATTGATATTCAGGCAAAATTGATTGTTTGGATTTTTGCAATGCGTTTATTGATGATTGCAACATCAGTTGTGTCATATTGGATTAATAATATGGCTTCAAAAGCAATATTTGGAAACAAAAAAAGCTTTAATTTTGAAACTCCGCTGACATCACTTGTGTGGTTGACATCATTATTGTCAATTGTTGTTACTTTTGGTGTTTCATATGCTATGATTGGTGATATGGGAGCTGATTTGTGGTGGAAGTTGTCTGTGATTATTTCTTGCGGAACATTTGCAGCTGCAATTATTCCAGAATTTACTAAAATATTTACGTCTTCAAAATCAAAACATGTAAAAGAAATCGTTACTTCTTCTAGAGAAGCTGGCGCGTCTTTGAATATTATTTCTGGCCTTGTGGCTGGCAACTTTTCTGCCTTTTGGAAAGGTTTGGTAATGTTGGCCTTGATGGTTGTTGCATATTTGACTGCAAAAACAGGGCTTGATGCATATATGGTTTATCCATCTGTGTTTGCTTTTGGTTTGGTTGCTTTTGGTATGCTTGGCATGGGGCCTGTTACAATTGCTGTGGATAGTTATGGCCCTGTAACCGATAATGCACAATCTGTTTTTGAGCTTTCTCAAATTGAGCAAATTAAAGGTATTGAAAAAGAAGTTAAAAAAGATTTTGGTTTTATGCCAAACTTTAAGCTTGGTAAAGATCTTTTGGAAGAAAATGACAGTGCCGGAAACACCTTTAAGGCAACAGCAAAGCCAGTTTTGATTGGCACTGCGGTTATTGGTGCAACAACAATGATATTTTCTATTATTTTATTGTTAAATCTGCATCTTAGCTTGTTGGACCCAATGGTTTTATTTGGTCTTATTTTAGGTGGTGCGGTTATTTATTGGTTTTCTGGTGCTTCTATGCAAGCGGTTTCAACAGGTGCTTATAGAGCTGTTGAATATATAAAGAAAAACATCAAATTAAACACCAAAAAAGCGGCTTCTATAAAAGATGCAAAAAAAGTTGTAAAAATTTGCACAATTTATGCTCAAAAAGGAATGTTAAACATTTTTGTTGTAATTTTTTCTTTTACAATTGCGTTTGCTTGTTTTGATGCAAACTTGTTTGCAAGTTATTTGATATCTATTGCAATCTTTGGGCTTTATCAGGCATTGTTTATGGCAAATGCTGGTGGTGCTTGGGATAATGCAAAAAAAGTTGTAGAGGTTGAGCTAAAAGAAAAAGGCACACCTTTGCATGATGCAACAGTTGTTGGGGATACCGTTGGTGATCCGTTTAAGGACACATCATCAGTTGCCTTAAATCCAATTATCAAATTTACAACGTTATTTGGTTTGTTGGCTGTTGAAATGGCTGTTGCTATGGAAAAAACAACCGCAACAATTGTGGGCTGTGTATTCTTGGTGATTGGCTTGGTGTTTGTATGGCGCTCATTCTACGCAATGCGCATAGAAAAATAAAATACAGTTTTTGAGTTTTTACTTGTATAATTCTCAAATCTTGTATTTTATCAATATTAAAAATAAAGGGTGAGATTTTCACTCTTTATTTTTTATTGAAAATTTATCTTTTGATATTATAATAATTATAAATGGATTGATAAATTATGCTAGAAAAAGACATTATAAAAAGTATAAGAAACATTTCTTGCGAGTGTGAATTTGTAACATATTATTTGCCGACTTGTCCAAAGTGCCCAGAAGTAAAAGAAGCGCTTGATTATATGGCAAAAATCAACCCAAAAATTAAGCATACAAAAATTGATGCTAGCAAAAACAAAATTAAAGCCAGAAGAAACAATGTCTCTGTTGTGCCAACTGTTTTTTTGCAAGACAGAGTGCTTTTTGAAGGGCAAAAATCTTTGATGGAAATTTTGGAACTGCTGGGGGCTTTGGACAATAAAAAAGATATTAAGAAAATAAATAAAAAGCCAATATTTGATGTTTTGGTTATTGGTGGTGGTCCTGCTGGAGTTGCGGCTTGTATATATGCAGCCAGAAAAGGTCTTAAAACAGGTGTGGTTGTTGATAAATTTGGTGGACAATTATTAGAAACACTCGGGATTGAAAACTTTATTGCAACAAAGCACATTAAAGGCAAAGAATTGGCAAAATCCATGCAAGAACATTTGGGTGATTATGATGTTGATGTTATGATGCCATATTATGCAAAGTCTATATCAAAAGAGGGCAAAAACTTTTTGGTAATGTTGGATAATTCGGCCAGCTTAAAGGCAAAATCTATTATTGTTGCAACAGGTGCCAAATGGAGACGCTTGGGTGTTAAGGGTGAGAATAAATATCTTAACAAAGGTGTTCATTTTTGTCAGCACTGTGATGGGCCTTTATTTGCTGGCAAAAACGTTGTTGTTGCAGGAGGCGGAAACTCTGGTGCTGAGGCTGTTATTGATTTGGCAAAAATTTGTAAGAAAGTTGTCTTGGTTGAATATGCAGACCAGTTAAAAGCTGATAGCATTTTGCAAGAAAAATTGAAATCCATTAAAAACGTTGTTGTCAAAACATCTTTGGAAATAACAGAGATCATTGGTAATGACAAAAACGTTAGTGCAATAAAATATAGAGAAAACTCAAAAGAAAAAAGCTTGAAAACAGACGGTGTTTTTGTGCAGATTGGTCTTAGCCCAAATACTGAGTGGCTTTCTAAACTTCTTAAATTAAATAAGCAAAAAGAGATTGTTGTTGATGAAAAAACAAAAACCTCTGTTGATGGAATATTTGCTGCAGGAGATGTTAACTCAACTCCATATAAACAAATTATAATTGCAATGGGTGAGGGAGCAAAAGCAGCCTTGAGTGCGTTTGATTATCTTGCTAGGGGTTAGATGTTTTTGTTGCTTGGTGATATTGAATAAGAGCTATTATTACTAATATTGGCAAGCAAAACTCTGATACTTCTTCAAAAAATAAAAAGTGCGTTCTTGCATTTTCTGAGAGCATTTCACCAGTAGATTTGCGATATTTTCCTGGAAAACGGTCTAAGATTTTTGATAACACTCCAAGGCCACCAAAAAATGCAATAGTCCAATATAGAGGCACTTTATTAAAAAAGCCTTTGATAATTTTTGGCACATATTTTATCATTAAATATATTATGCTTGCAAAAATTGTTGCTAATATAATGCCTGCTACAAGTCTTTCTGATATTGGATTGTTTGAGTTTGTAAAAAATCTGATTTTTGTGACACTGGTATCTGTCGTGGTTAACCATTTTTGGGCACCAAGTTCTCTGAAAAAAGCGCAAATGCCTAAATAGAAGAATATACAAAAATCTGTGGTTTTGCCTTTTTTTATGTAGTCTTTGGCAAAAAATAGCATTAAAGTTAACATTATTGGGTATAAAACTTCATCAATGGCAAATAAAGCTTCTTTTTCTGTTAATAGGTTTTGGTAGCCAACTGTTGTTTGAATTGCTATGTATGATATTATAAAAATGATTGCTGTTGCAATTATGCTTGCTAATAAATTTGTATATTTTTTCATTACATATTCCTTTTTTTTATTTAAATGGTTTTAGTTTTTTGTTATTTTTGATATAATCTGATAATATTCCAACAGCGAGTGCATAGTTTTGAGAACGGTTCCACTTCATGATAACATCAAAATTGTTTGTAACCAAATATGCATTGCCGTTTTTGCCGTCTGGCATTATTAATGCAGCTTTGTATTTGTTTTTAAGCTTTGTTTTAACTCCAAGTTTTCTCCATTCTGGAATTGTTTTTTTTGTTTTTAATCTGCCAACTAGTTTGTAGTTGAAGTTTTTTGGTAAAGTAACTTTGTCCCCCCATGCTTCATCTTTTTTCCATCCGGCTTTGTTTAAGTAGTTTCCAGCAGAGAATACAGCGTCTTGAAAGTTGTTTATGATGTCACCACTGCCATATGCTGCCCATGTGCTTGGCATAAACTGAAAATGCCCCATTGCGCCAGCCCATGAGCTTTTTATATCTTGGGGTTTGATGTTGTTTTTTTCTGCAACCTTAAATAGGTTTAATAATTCTTTTTTAAAAAATGTTCTTCTTCTTTTGTCATATGATAATTGAGTTAATACTTCAAATGCATAGAAATGACCTTTGTTTGTGCCAAAATTGCTTTCAATTGCCCAGAATGCGGTTAATATTTGAGGAGAAACGCCATACTTGTTATATACTTTATTTAATAATTTTGTGTTGTTTTTATATTCTTCTCTTGCTTTGTTTAATCTGGTGTTGTTGATTAATTTTGCAAGATATTGAGGCGTTGTTAGGCTAAACTCTTTTTGTTTTTTATCCATTTTTACAGCGTCTGGCTTTTTTTTATAAAAATTTTGTTTGTAAACTTGATTTACTAAATCTTTATTGGCGCCTTTGATAACAAGCTCTTTTTTTAAGTCTTTTACAAACTTATCATAATCTTTTTGCGTTGCGTTTGCATTAAAAGAAAATAATAATAAAATTATGCATAAAATTTTAGCCATTGATTAATACCTTTGCTTGGGCGCGAGCCTCGTTTGAAATTGTTTTTCCGGACAACATTCTGGCAACTTCTTCTTCTTTGTCATTTGTGTTAAGTTCTTTGATTGCAGTTGTTGTTATATTATCTGTTGTGTTTTTTGAAACCATAAAATGAGTGTTTGACAATGCGGCTACTTGTGGTGAGTGAGTGACAACAAGGACTTGCAGATTGTTTGATAATTGTTTTAATCTGTTGCCGACGGCTTGGGCGGTTGCGCCACCTATGCCTGCATCGATTTCATCAAATATGATTGTGTTTACATCGCCATCTTTTGCAAGATTGACTTTTAAGGCAAGCATAAAGCGTGATAGTTCCCCGCCAGATGCAATTTTGTTGATTGGGCCAAATGCTGATCCTGCATTTGTTGCAACCGTAAATGAAACATCATCAATGCCGAACTCTGTTTCTTCTTTGTGAGTGATTTGAGTTTTGAATTTTGCTTTTTCCATCTTTAAGTCTGGCAGCTCATTGTTGACAAGGGTGTCTAGTCTTTGTGCTGTTTTTAATCTTTCTTCTGAAAGTGTTTTTGCCAATTTTAAGAACTCTAGCTTTTTTTGATTTTCAGCTTCAATTAATTTATTTATTGAGGCTTCTTCATTGCTTAAGTTGTTTAATTTGTCTTCAAACTCAAGAAGTTTGTCTTCTAGCTCAGATATTGTTGTATTGTGTTTTCTGGCCAACGCTTTTAAGGCAAAAAGGCGCTCTTCAATGCTGTCGATGTTTTCACCGTCTAGATTAAAAGCGTTTAATGCTGATTGAATATCATATGTTGCCTCATTTAACTCTATTAATGATTTGTTTAATGTTTCATATAAAGCGTCATATTTGTTGTCAGTTAGGCGGTTTGCTTTGTCTATTGCATTTATAGATGCCCTTAGGTAGTTAAAAAAGTCAGTGTTATTTAAGCCTTGATGAGCATAATCAAGGTTTTCTGTTATTTTTTGCGAGTTTATTAAGATTGTTCTTTTTTTATTTAACTCTTCCTCTTCTTCTTTTTTGGGATTTATGTGTCTTAATTCTTTTGCCCAGTGGATAAGGTTTTCTTCTTCTTCTTTTGCTTTTAAGATGTTTTCTTGAAGGATTATTCTGTT
>CAYJOO010000038.1:9147-10363 GCA_964371845.1 uncultured Azospirillaceae bacterium
GGAATGCGGCTCTAGTATTTGAAACCTGAGGCTCAAGGTTGCCAAAGCTGTCTAAGATTTCCATATGATTTGCAGGGTTTAATAAGCCTTGGTTGTCAAATTGTCCGTGAATTTCTACCAAGTATTTGCCAATTTCTTTTAAGCTTTTTTGGGTTATGGGGGTGTCATTTACTAATATTTTTGATTTGCCATCTTTTGATAAAGAGCGAGAGATTATAATCTCTGAAGAGTTTTCAATATCTAAGTCTTCAAATATTTTATTTAATTTTTGAGAGTTTGGATTTTTTATTGTTGCTATTACAGATAATTTTTCTTGATTGCTTCTGATTAATCTTGTTTCTGCCCTGATGCCAAGAATTAGGCCAATTGAGTCTAAGAGAATAGATTTTCCGGCGCCAGTTTCTCCACTAAGAACGGTTAAGCCAGACTTAAAGTTTAAGTCTAGCTTGTCAATTAACACAACGTTTTTAATAGAAAGCGTTTCTATCATAGAGATTTTACTTTCTCTGCCCATGGTGATTGTGGAAAGCTTTTAAGCAAAACGCTTGAAGATGTGTTTGCCTCTGCGCTTAAGCCCAAAATTGTATAAACCTCTGCTTGGCGGTATAAAGCCTCTTGAACATATGGTGTGTTTGGATAGTTTTTAACCACGTTTGAAAATCTGTTTAAGGCTGCAAGATAAGATTCTTTTGTTAAGTAGTAGCGCCCAATTTCCATATCTTGACCGGCAAGGTTGTCAACTGCAAGAGATATTTTTTTGTTGGCATCTTGTGCGTATGCTGTGTGTGGAAAACGAGCAATTACTTCATTTAATGAGTTTAATGCATTTTGAGTGTTGCCTTGTTCTTTGTCAACCGCTTGGATTTGATCATAATAGCAAATGGCTTTTAAGTAATATGCATATGGTGCATCTGCATTTGCTGGATGAAATTTTATAAATCTGTCTAAGGCAATGATTGCGTCATCGTATTCTTTATCTAAATAATACGAGTATGCAGCCATTATTTTTGCTTTTGTTGCCCATTTTGAGTATGGGTATTCAAGCTCAACTTTTTCAAAACCTGTTGCGGCTTTTTTATATGCAGTTTTATCAAGGTTTTCATATGCCTCAATGTATAAAGCCTCTGGAGTTTCTGGAGTTTTTTGCTCTGGTGCTGATGAACAGCCAATTGTTAAAGATAATAAGCATAGTCCTAAGATTTTTTTCATTATAATA
>CAYJOO010000039.1:0-9682 GCA_964371845.1 uncultured Azospirillaceae bacterium
AACGGATTAATAGGTTGTCATTTCTTAAAAACTGGAGCTTTGTTTTTAAGAAATCAGCACATAAAATCTGAACCACCTACAACTGAAGAATATAATAATATTGAAGATGTTATCAAGCAAGCAATAAAAGATATTTCAATAAAATTTCCACCAAACACACCATTTATTCACGGCTCAACCTCTGTGATAGATTTTTATGAAGAAGCAAGCATTACAATGGAAAAATTCAATAAATCACCAAGCCACCCATACGAGGTCGACTTAAATATTACAAAAGACCTCTACCTAAAATTGCGCACATTACCAAGGCAAGAAAGACAAAAGTTTTTTCCATAAATATTTGAAACATTAAAAAAATATCACCCAGAATTCACAGAAGGTGCGTCTATTGGCATTGCAAATGTATTATTGATTGCAGAAAAAACTGGCTTAACAACAGAGCTCCCAAGCAACAACAACATATTAAACGGATTTTTATAACAACACTGTATTTAAATCTTTGTTTAGCTAGATATTACACTGTCTTTAAAGTTGTTCTTTACAATATTACCACGCCTCTTGCTTTATTTTTGCCAAAATAGCCTCATGTCTTTCTTTATCTTCTTTAGATATTTCAAAAACTCTTGCTTCTCTAAATTCTCTGTTCAAAACAGCAACAAACTCTTGTGTTTTCTCTTCTGATTGAAAAGAGTTCATATCCAAAGTAGGCGCAGATCCACCAATTAATTCCAAATAAACTTTTGCCAAGATTTGGCTATCAAGCAAAGCTCCGTGAAAACTTCTATCAAAACCAGTAATATTAAACCTTTTAACCAATGCATCAAGTGTTGCTCTTGCACCGGGGAATTTTTTTCTGGCAATTTGCAGTGTGTCTATCACCTCATTATTATTAAGTTGCTTAAAACCACCATGTTTTAATTCATAGTTAACAAACTTCATATCAAAACCAGCATTGTGGGCAACAAGTGTTGCATCTCCAACAAAATCCAAAAAGTCTTGAGCTATCTCGTTAAATGTAGGAAAATCCTTTAAGAAATCATCCCCCAAACCATGAACATTAAAAGCATCTATTGGCATAGATCTTTCTGGATTTATATATTGATGATACACTTTACCTGTTGGAATATGGTCAATTAGTTCCACTGCACCAATTTCAACAAGTTTATCTCCTTCTTCAGGCTTAAAGCCTGTTGTTTCTGTATCAAAAACGATCTCTCTCATAATTTTATTACTTCCTCTATTAAATTTCTTCTTAAAACA
Organism: uncultured Azospirillaceae bacterium; assembly: GCA_964371845.1. GTDB lineage: Bacteria > Pseudomonadota > Alphaproteobacteria > RF32 > CAG-239 > JAWXUC01. The sequence goes on from CAYJOO010000039.1 coordinate 1,261, forward strand.
TTTATACTTTTATCTGTTGATATAACAATGTCAGATAACTTCTCTTTTTCAGTGTTTTTTATTTGCTTATTATAAATATTATCAAAATCTTTTTCAGATATACCATCCCTTTTTACAACTCTTGCTCTTGCAATTTCATAAGAAACATCTGCTAGTATAATATTGTGACAATATTTATCCCACCCCATCTCAAACAATAATGGAGTATCAATAAAAAAAACATTGTCATATTTTGCATAATTACGAATATATCTTTTTAATTGCTTGTTTAATAAAGGATGAACAATTTTTTCAAGTTTGCGTAGTTCTTCTTTGTTATTAAAAACAATATTTCTCAACACTCTTTTATTAAACTCTCCATCAACAACACTTTGTGGAAACTCTTTTTTTATAATATCAACAAACCACTTTCTATTATAAAAGCGTTTTACCCATCCATCAATATCAAAAACAACATAACCCAAGCTTCTAAGCTGGTTTGCAATCGTTGTTTTTCCAGATCCTATGGTTCCTGTAATGCCTAGTAACTTCATTTATCAACACCCCTGTGTATAACCTTGCATTCTTTAATCATTTAAAAGAATTATACACATAATAACAATTTTATCAACAGACTTATCAACTTATGCATAAAATTATCAAGCAAAATTAAGAACCTTAATAACCACATTAAGTTTTTGTTTTTTATAAAACCTAATATGTGCACAACTCTGTGAATAACTTTTAATAAACATATAACACAGGTATATATAACAATCACTATATTCTTTTAAAATATATATTGTTTTTTTTTCGTGTGGATAAAAATGTTTGACTTTTAACAAAAAACTCCATATAAAATAAATATTCAAATTCTATTTTTTTCCAAGGAATATAAATATGCACTTAAAAGAGTTAAAGAAAAAAACTCCCAAGCAGCTTTTAGAACAAGCTGAATCTTTTGCTATTGAAGACGCATCTTCAATGAGAGTTCAAGATCTTATGTTTGCCATACTTCAAAAATATGCAAATGATGATAATATCATTTATGGTGATGGAGTTATTGAAGTTATGCAAGATGGTTTTGGTTTCTTACGCTCTCTTGAGGCAAATTACCTTGCTGGCCCTGATGATATATATGTATCTCCTCAACAAATCAAGCAATATGGCTTAAGAACAGGTGATACCGTAGAAGGTGAGATCAGGGGCCCAAAAGAAAATGAAAAATATTTTGCTTTAACAAAAATAAACACCATAAATTTTGATGACCCGATAAAGTCAAAAACAAGAATAAACTTTGATGACTTAACCCCATTATATCCAACAGAAAAATTAAACTTTGATGTAATGTGTGGTCAAAATGATTATACAACAAGAGTTATAGACTTAATATCTCCACAAGGAAAAGGGCAACGTGGTTTGGTTGTAGCACCACCAAGAACCGGTAAAACAGTAATGCTTCAAAACATTGCTCATGCCATTGCTCAAAACCACCCAGAGGCATATCTTATGGTTCTTTTAATAGATGAAAGACCAGAAGAAGTTACCGATATGACGCGCTCTGTAAAAGGAGAGGTTATATCATCAACTTTTGATGAACCTGCAACCAGACACGTTCAAGTTGCTGAAATGGTAATAGAAAAAGCAAAAAGACTTGTTGAAAATAAAAAAGACGTTGTAATATTATTGGATTCTATAACAAGATTGGGTAGAGCATATAATACTGTTATTCCATCATCTGGCAAGGTTTTAACCGGTGGTGTTGATGCCAACGCTCTTCAGCGCCCAAAACGCTTTTTTGGTGCAGCCAGAAACATTGAAGAAGGCGGCTCATTAACAATTATTGCAACAGCGCTTATAGACACAGGTTCAAGAATGGATGAAGTTATTTTTGAAGAATTCAAGGGTACAGGCAACTCAGAAATTATATTAGATAGAAAACTCTCAGACAAGCGTTTATTCCCAACCATTGATATCACTCGCTCAGGTACCAGAAAAGAAGAAATGCTCGTTGATAAAGATATCTTAACAAAAATGTGGGTTTTGCGCCGTGTTCTTATGCAAATGGGTATGACAGATGGTATGGAATTCTTGTTGGATAAATTAAAATATTCAAAAGATAACAATGACTTTTTTACAAACATGAACCAGTAGAATGAAAAAGATTTTATTTGTTTTATATTTATTATCAGCAAATATTGCCAATGCTCAAGACTTTGTTGCTCTGGCAGAAAAATCCCTGCCCAAAGTGGTATCAATAACATCAAGAATAGAAAACAAAGAAGTTATAGGATCAGGTTTTATAATTGATGAAACGGGTTTGATTGTAACAAACAACCATGTTGTTGATGGTGCATATCATATTGAAGTTCTTGTAAATGAAGCCCAAAAATTCAAAGCAACAATAAAAGGCAAAGACAAACTATTAGACATTGCTTTGATAAAAATTGATCCATACGAGCTTTTACCATATATAACATTTGCAAATTCAGATAACACAAAAATTGGGCAGTGGACAATGGCTGTAGGCAATCCATATGGCCTTGGCAATTCTATTAGTGTTGGAGTTATCTCTGCAAAATCAAGAGAAATTGGCAACAGTCCATATGACAACTATATCCAAACAGACGCAGCAATAAACATGGGCAATTCAGGTGGTCCCTTATTTGACTTGCAAGGAAACGTTATTGGAATGACAACAGCCATATTCTCTCAAAGCCAAAACGGCTCAGGAGTTGGCTTTGCCCTTCCATCAAACCAAATAAAAAGCATTGTTGAAGAATTAAAAAAACATGGCGAAATCAAAAGAGGTTGGATAGGTCTTAGCATAAGCCAGTTCAGCGATGGTGTTAAAATATCTGAAATAAATGAGAACTCACCAGCATATAACAAAGGGTTAAGGGTTGGTGATATAATAAAAGAAATCAATGGCAAAAAAATAAAAAAATCTACTGAGGTTTCAAATATTATAATGCATATAAAGCCAGCAGATAATATTATTATAAAAACAAATAACAATACTTATAATATTGATGTTATTGCCAAACCTGCAAAACTTCAAAACCAAACATCTATAAAAAGTTGCCAGATTTTGGATATGGATATATCTTCATCAAACTTGAGCATTAACAATGTTCAAAACAACTCAGATGCCTTCATAAAAGGTATAAAACAAGGAGATGTTATCAAAGCCCTTGATAACAATATTGTTTTAACTTGTCAGGACATAAAAGCGCATATTATAGAGGCTAATAGAAGCAAAAAAGAAAGCATAATGGCAAAAATAATTACCAAAGATGGCAACACTCATTTTGTGGAGTTACAGATTTGATCTTTAGTTTTTATCATTTAATAAATAAAAAACTCTCAGATGTTTTACCAAAACTGATTGAAAAAGCCTATGAGCTTGATAAAAAAATAAAAATACAAACCTTATCAGATGATGAGGTTGAAGAAATAAACACACTGCTTTGGTCATATTCAGATACTTCATTTTTGCCACATGGCAGCAAAAAAAACGGATCAGAAAAAAAACAACCAATTCATATATCCGCAGAATATAAAAACAAGAATGACGCCAAATTATTATTTTTAGTAAATGGCGCAAAATTTGATGAAACTGAATATGATAGAGTTTTTGTAATATTTGATGCAAATATTGAATATGAGTTAGACAAAGCAAGAACTTTTTACAAAGACTTAAAACAAAAAGGATTTGAGTTAACTTATTTTCAGCAAACAGATCTCGGCTGGGAAAAAAAATAAGCTATATTACATATACTTCCCCACCAATAAGTGGTTCAGAAACCCCCGTTGTTGATGGGTATGATATTGGCAAAAACTCAAGTCTTCTTACTGCCAAAAAAGCAAAACACTGCGCCTCAATTGCATCAATATTCAAGTTCATTTCAGAGGCTGTTTTAACTTCTGTTTCATACAAACGTTGTTTAATAAACCTAACAATTGTGGGGTTTTTTGCCCCGCCACCACAAAGAATTATATTTTTTGGATGCTCTGGCAAAAACATTGAGATAGAATAAGCAATTGCCTCTGCGCAAAAAGCTGTTGCCGTTGCTGCGCCATCTTCTAAAGACAATCCCTCCAAGTTTTCTAATTTGTCATTAAAATAGTTTCTATCTACGGCTTTTGGTGGATGCTTGGCAAAATATTTGTTTTTCATAAGCGTTGATAATATTTGCTCATTTATTGTTCCAGATATTGCAAGTTTTCCGTTATAATCCATATCCAGCCCTGCTTTTTTATATACCCAATCATCAACAGCAGAGTTTCCAGGACCAGGATTAAAAGCAATGATCTCACCACTATGCCCAATAAAAGTAAGGCTAGATATCCCACCAATATTAACAAATGCCAAAGGTCTTTCAACATTTTGGGCAATTGCATTATAAAAAGTAACAGATAAAGGAGCGCCCTGCCCTCCCATTGCAACATCATTTTCCCTAAATTTATTTACAACGGTGGTTTGCATTATTTCAGAAAGCATTTTTCCATCACCCAGTTGTTTTGTAATTTTTTCTTGAGGGTTATGATAAATTGTATGCCCATGAAAACCTATTACATCAACTTTTTCATCGCCCAAAAAATCTTTTATACAATCTGCTGCAAAAAGAGTTATTTCTTTTTCAATTTCTGGGGCTTCAGGATCATTTTGCCTCTCCAAAACAGATCTAATTCTATCTTTTATCTCTCTTGGATATGGAATGCTAGCTGAGCGCCCATAAGCATGCACATCAAAACCATCGGTTTCAATAATAGCAAGATCTATGCCATCAAGGGCTGTTCCAGATATAACTCCAAGAGCTTTATGTTTTTTTATCATATTGACAATATAACATAATATTGTTAAAAAACTCCTAAAGGAGAAAAAATATGAAATCGCAATTTTTTAATATCATGATAGAACGTGGCTTTTACAATCAATGCACAAATGAACAAGGCTTTGATGATTATTTGTATGAGTGTGAGCAAAAAGGCGTTCCAGCGGTTGCATATCTTGGCTCAGATCCAACAGGTGACAGCTTGCATGTAGGGCATTTGGTTCCTGTAATGATGATGAGATGGTTTCAAAAATGTGGTCACAAACCAATAATGTTGGTTGGTGGAGCCACGGCTCGTATTGGTGATCCATCGGGCAAAGACAAATTAAGACCATTTTTAGATGAACAAACTTTGGCTCACAACATTGCCGGGCTCAAAAAGTCATACGCTTGCTTCTTAGACAGTGTAGAGGTAGTTGATAACTGGGATTGGTTTAAGAGCATTAATTACCTTGAGTTCTTAAGAGACATCGGCACTTGCTATACAGTCAATAGAATGCTGACTATGGATAGTGTAAAATCAAGACTAGAGCGCGAGCAACCAATGAGCTTTTTAGAGTTCAACTATCAATTATTGCAAGGTTATGACTTTTTGCACCTATACCAACAATATGGTTGCAAGGCTCAAATTGCCGGCTCTGATCAATGGGGCAACATTGTCTCTGGCACAGAACTTGGCAGAAGAAAAGCAGATATTGAGCTTTTTGGCTTTACATCTCCAATCATAACAGATTCTTCTGGCAAAAAAATGGGCAAATCAGAGGGCAATGCCGTCTGGTTGAATGATGACAAATTAAGCGCATATGATTATTATCAATATTTCAGAAACATTGGTGATGCAGATGTTGGCAAATGCTTAAGAATTTTCACAGAACTTCCAATGACAGAAGTAAATAGATTAGAAGCATTGCAAGACAAAGAAATCAATGAAGCCAAAAAGATTTTGGCATTTGAGGCAACAAAACTTTGTCGTGGAGAGGCAGAAGCTCAAAAAGCCCAGCAAACGGCCATAGAAGTGTTTGAAAAAGGTTTGACAGGGCAAGAGTTGCCAAAAGTCCAAATCACGCTTCCTGAGTCAATTCTGGAGGGCTTTTTAAAGCTAGGTTTTATCTCAAGCAAAGGTGAAGGCAGACGCTTTATCAAGCAACAAGGTTTAAAGTTGAATGACAAAGTTATAACTGATGAAAATTATCAATTAACCGATGCAGATTTAATAAACGGAGAAATTAAATTATCTGTTGGCAAAAAAAAGCACGGGCTTTTAACTTTATAATTTATAGGGACGGATATTCCGTCCCTTTTCTTTTGCAATAAATTTTGTAGCGGCAAGCACTGCTTGCCATAGTGGTGGTTAATTACTATCACTACATTTATCTGTACTTGCCTTGTAGCTTGCGGCCAATTGCTGCAACTCACTTTTAAGATGTGCAATTAAACGCATTGTGTTTTTATAGCCAGATTCAAAATCATTTTTGTTATTTGGTTTTATGTTCTCATATTTAAATTTATCTTTTTTGTTCATCAGTTTTGCTCCTTTATAAAATAAAATACCACCCAAAAATATGGGTGGTGGAGCTACAAACTGTCGAGGACAGTCCCGCTATTTAGCGAGTTGCCTATTTCACGGACTCCACCAAATGGTGTGAGCCTCCTCGAAGATGTTTGTAGACACCACAACCAAGCCATCTTGATTGCATTAATGACTATAAAGATAAAAATTAAATGTTGCAACAAAAATATATAAACAAATTTTCATTGAAATTTAAGATTTCTGTTGTATAACAACAAAATGAAACAAAACTTTGATGTAATAGTAATAGGCGGCGGCCACGCAGGATGCGAAGCTGCAGCAGCCTCAGCAAGAATGGGTGCAAAAACAGCACTCATCACTCACAAAATAGATACAATTGGTGCAATGTCTTGCAATCCAGCAATAGGCGGATTGGGCAAAGGCCACCTCGTGCGTGAGATTGACGCACTTGACGGCTTAATGGCAAAAGTCATAGACAAAGGCGGAATACAATTTAGGATGTTAAATGCCTCAAAAGGCCCTGCAGTAAGAGGCCCAAGAGCACAAGCAGATAGAGAACTATACAAAACTGCAATGCAAGATGCATTAAAAAATCAAGAAAACTTAACATTAATAGAAGATGCTGTTGAAGATATTTCAAAGAACACTGATTCTTATATCATAAACAACAAATATACAGCAACATCTGTTGTCTTAACGGTTGGCACATTCTTAAACGGCACAATATTTATTGGCCACAAAACAAGTGTTGGCGGCAGAATAGATGATGTTTCTTGCTCTGGTATTACGCCGTATTTAAAATCTCTCGACCTTAATGTCGGAAGGTTAAAAACTGGCACACCAGCCAGATTAAATGGCAAAACCATAAATTGGGACATCTTAGAAAAACAAGCAGGAGACACCCCTCCTCTGCCTTTTTCATATATGACAGATAAAATCACCAACCCACAAATAGATTGTTATGTAACATATACAAATGAAAACACTCACAAAATAATCAGAGACAACTTTGATAAATGCGCATTATTCTCTGGCCTCATTCAAGGTGTTGGCCCCAGATACTGCCCAAGTATTGAAGACAAACTAGTAAAATTTGCAGACAGAACCTCACATCAAGTTTTTCTTGAGCCAGAAGGTTTGAACACTGATTCTGTATATCCAAACGGAATATCAACATCTTTGCCATATGATGTGCAAGAGAAGTTTATAAAATCAATGAAAGGCTTGGAAAATGTTGAGATATTAAAACCAGCATATGCTATTGAATATGACTATGTTGACCCAAGAGAACTCAAAAATACTTTAGAACTTAAAAAGTCCCCTCGTTTATTCTTGGCTGGGCAAATAAACGGCACAACCGGATACGAAGAAGCTGCCGCACAAGGTTTAATAGCAGGTATAAATGCTGCATCAAAAGAGCCTTTTACAGTGGACAGATCAGAGGCATATATTGGAGTTATGATTGATGACTTAATAACAAAAGGCGTTGATGAGCCATATAGAATGTTTACATCAAGATCTGAATATCGCCTATATTTGCGCGCAGACAACGCAGACTTGCGTTTAACACAAAAAGGTTATGATGCAGGGGTTGTAAAAAAAGAAAGATACAATGTATTTAAAACAAAAAAAGATGCAATAGATAAATACAAGTCCTTATGTGATTCAAATTCAACAACAAAATCAGAATCTGGGCTGTCTATAAACAAGCGCTGTACAATATCAGAGTTATTGGCATATGATTTTGTTTCACGTGAAACTTTGTTCAACTTATTCCCCTTTCTATCTGAAATACCACATAATGTTTTTGAGCAAATTGAGATTGATGCAAAATATGCTGGATATATGAAGCGCCAACAAGCCGACATAGAGCTTTTCAAAAAAGATGAAAACCTCAAAATCAAAGATAATATTGACTATACAAAAATAGGTGGTTTATCAAATGAGATGGTTATAAAGCTTTCAAACGCAAAGCCATCAACAATAGGAGAAGCCTCGCGCATTCCTGGGGTTACTCCAGCAGCAGTAATGGCTATTCTCGGGAGTCTCAAATGACCTACCCCACCCGACAGCA
>CAYJOO010000040.1:0-9591 GCA_964371845.1 uncultured Azospirillaceae bacterium
GTTGCCATAATCAAAGAACTCACCAATGAAGAACAAACCCCTTCAAAGTTGCCTTTGTTTTTATCAAAAAATTCAGCAGACTTCTGCTTTCCATTGTCTCCAACAAACAGGTTCTGATAAAAGGCGGCTGCAAGCAAAGCCTTATACTCAGAAAAAGAAATCATATCAAGATTTTTGATAATCATAATATAATTAATGCAGTATGCAACCTGTCCAAAGTTGTTCCATTTTCTTTGAGATATTTTTCTTATATCTTCTCCCATAAACTCACTAATCTTCAAATGTTCAACAATAAGTGATTTTTGAGCCATTTTATTAAAAATTGGAAGACTAAGATAGTTCATTGCAGCAACATACTCTCCTCTTGCAAACAACTTGTTTACAAGCGATGATGAAACATGAGCAAATTGAGGGATGGGTTTTATAATATCTGTTTTAATATCAACACCCCTAACCTCTGCCAGTTCTGAATTAACAATATTCAATACTAGCTCTTCATTTTCATCCGCATCATTCCGAACACCGCGAAGCAAACTAAAAATGCCAAGCTTAATGCATAGATCAATAGTCATTCCACTATAAGAAATAACCTCAATCTGAGCTGTACCAACAAACTCATTTTTAATCATTTCCACACGTTCATCTTCTGAAAAATTTGTTTTTTTTGTAGCATTATCACCAACTGCTATGATAATTTTGTCATAACGTGATAGCGCTTTTAAAACAAGAGCATGATGCCCTCTGGTAAAAGGATCAAAAGAACCTGGATAAATCGCTGCTTTCACCGCAAACACAGTTTCTGAGACCGTTGACAAAGTAAACACTATAAAAAGCTGGTTCAACTAGTATCCAAACAAAAAAAGAGCTCTCATTTTTTGAGAGCTCTTTGATATTAAGACATCTTAGAAGTCATATTTAAGGCCAATTTGTCCGCCCCATCCTTCACGTCCACCAGATGTTGCAAACACTTCAGCATAGCTAGAAACACTAGAAAAAGCATTATTGCTATAACCAACACTATATTTGCCATAAGAATCCAAGCTAAGCTCTTCTAAAGCAAGGCCAGAAACACTAACATCGCCGTTTGACATTGTATTCCAGTTATAAGAAGCAGCAGCATAAGCAGAAGATCTACCATCCAAATTAACCAGAAACTTCAATTCTGGAGAAATAAACAATGCATGAGTTTCATCAGTGTCTGTATTAACACCAGCAACATTAGTATAATCATTTGTATTCATATACATATATGCCATTTTCAAACTTGGTTGCAAGGCAAATATATCACAATTGAATGCATAATTATAACCAACATTAGCAGCTATTGTACCAAAATATGTTTCATAGTCAGCTTTTGTTGTATTATTTGTTTCACTAGCAGCACTAACACCAATATCTGCAAGCATACCACCAAACCAGTTGCCTTTTGCATAAAGAGATCTCAAGCCCACATTAAAAATATCTTGATCAACATTCATAGAAGAAAAAGATTGCTCAGAATCCGCATAGCCAAAATATGCTGAATAAACAGCTTTTGTTCCGTTTTCTAACATTTCAACATCAGAATCACTACCAATTGTTACTCTATATGTTTTGCTATCAATTCCATCACCAGCAAGATCAACCTCTTCATCAGAGCCAGAAAAATCAACCCAAGCATTTGAGATCATAGATTTTTCATCACCAGCAGGAGCTCCTGTCATAAAAAAGTTCACTGCCGCTTTAGATGTCAAATCAAATACAAAGTCAAGATGAGACGCAATCATAGCTTGGTTGCCAACGCTTGAGCCAAAAATTTCTTTAGATTGAGAAAAATCAACTCTACCATTTGGAAAGTCATCTGCAACAAATGCATTTGCATTTGCAGCAACAATTGTAGATGTTAACAAAGTTGCCACACCAAAGCTTGCACCCTTAAATATTTTGTTTGAAATATTAGTCATTTTTTAATCCTTTATAAAAACAAAAAGTTATATTTTCTGTCTAAATATAGCCAATAAATTTTAAAAAACAAGCTTTTTTGAAAACTTATTAAAAAAAACCCACCAAATGGCGGGCTTTTTTATACTTAGCAAGGTTTAATATTCCAGATATCTTTTGCATAATCCATAATAGATCTATCTGAAGAAAAATAACCCAAATTTGCAATATTATGCAAAGCTTTTTCATTCCAAACCTCTGGCTTGTTATAATCTGCAGAAGCTTTATCCATTGCTTTATGAAACTCTTCCATATCTTCAAGCACCATAAAATAATCCCTGGTTATAAGCTCTTCAAAAACAGGTTGAAATATTAAAACGCCTTCTTTTTCGCAGAACATATTTGAGTTAACTGCATTAAGGATTCTTTTTATATATTCAGAACCATCATATTTTGCTTTTGGATTATAAGATGATCTCAAGGCAACGATTTCTTCTTCTGTTTTTCCAAACAAATAAAAGTTTTTCTTTCCAACTTTATCCATAATCTCAATATTTGCACCGTCAAGTGTTCCAACTGTCAAAGCACCATTAATTGCAAATTTCATATTACCTGTGCCACTAGCCTCAAAGCCCGCTGTAGAGCTTTGAACACTAATGTTTGCTGCTGGTATCAAAATTTCTGCCACAGAAACTTTATAATCAGGTATAAACACAACTTTCAAACAATCCCCTACTCTTGGGTCATTATTTACAACTTCAGAAACATTGTTTATCAATTTGATGATAAGCTTGGCAAAATGATAAGAAGGTGCGGCCTTACCTGCAAAAATATATGTTTTGTTGGTAATTGGCTTTTTATTATCTTTTATAATTGCCAAATATTCGCCAATAACCTCCAAGATTGTCATAAGTTGGCGTTTATATTCATGAATTCTTTTTGCATGAACAATAAACATTGAGTTTGCATCAATTGCAATGCCTGTGTTTTTCAAAACATATTTTGCAAGTTTTTTCTTATCAATCTTTTTAATATCAGCAAGCTCTGCCAAAAACTCTTTATCTTTTGCAAATTTTGTTAATTTTTTAAGCTCATCAAAGTTAGTAACCCAGTTTTCGCCCACTTTTGATTCAATTAAACGGCTCAAGTCATTGTTTGCATGCAACAACCAACGACGAGGTGTCACACCGTTTGTAACATTCTTAAATTTATGAGGCCACATTGCATAAAACTCTGGCACCAAAGATTTTTTAACCAACTCAGAGTGCAATTTTGCCACACCATTAACAGAAAAAGAACCAACAATAGAAAGATTTGCCATTCTAATAATTTGATTATCACCATCACCTGATATAATTGACAATTTGCCAAGCAAGTTGTAGTCATCACCAAATTTTTCTTGTGCTTCAAGCATAAATCTTCTATTAATCTCAAATATAATTTGCACGTGCCTTGGCAACAATTTGCTCAAAAATCTTGTTGGCCACGTTTCCAAAGCCTCTGGCAACAACGTATGGTTTGTATATGCAAATACTTTTGTCACAATATTCCAAGCCACATCCCAATCCTGACCATAAACATCCATAAGCAATCTCATCATTTCAGGAATTGCAATAGCTGGATGAGTATCATTTAACTGAATACAAACCTCATTTGGCAGCTCATTAAAATCATTATGTTTTTCTAAAAATCTTCTTAAGATATCTTGACATGCACAAGAAACAAAAAAGTATTGTTGCTTTAATCTAAGCTCTTTACCAGATTCCAATGCATCAGAAGGATATAAAACTTTTGAAATAGTCTCTGATTCAATTTTTTCCTTAACTGCATCAATATAAGCACCTTCATTAAACACGTTAATGTCAAGCTCGTCATCTGATTTTGCAGAAAACAAACGCAAATAGTTTACAGATTTGCCATCATATCCCACGATAGGAAAATCATGAGGCACACCAAAAATAGATTCCGTCCCGCTCCAAACATAATGATCATCGCCATTAGAGGTCTTAAACACCTCAACATCACCACCAAGTGGCACCCTAAAAGTTCTGTCTGGTCTGGCTATTTGCCAAGGTGAGTTTTCTGCAGCCCAACTGTCGGCCAACTCAACTTGATATCCATCTTCAAACTTTTGTTTAAACAAGCCATAATTATAGTTAATACCATAGCCAAAGCCAGGGATGCCAACAGAAGCCATTGAATCAAGATAGCAAGCAGCAAGTCTGCCCAAGCCACCATTACCAAGCGCAGGGTCATATTCTGTATCAAAAATTTCTTGCAAAGAAAAATTTGGCATTCCATCTATTTGAATTGAATTAAAAATATCAAACAAACCCAAGTTGTGCAAATTATTTTCCAAAGAGCGGCCAATCAAATACTCAATTGACAAATAATAAATTCTTTTTGTTCCTTTTTGATTATATCTTGCCATTGTTTCATACATCTTATCCATCGCAAACTCTCTAACCGCCAAAGATATAGCCTTAAGAGCCTCATCCTTGGTCAATTCAGATGACCTTTTTGCAATAAAATATTTGATATAATGCTCAATAGAAAGCTTTAATCTTGCTTTATCAATTTCACTAATAACATTAGGTGTTTGTTTCATTCTTTAGTCCTTTATTGTTTTTACATATATTTATATACAAGGCAAAATAATAGAAGTTGCAAAAATCTATTTATTTTTGTATAAGATAATACATATATATAACATATAACTTAATTAAGGATTAACAATGTTTAATAAAAAACTATTTTTTGCATTATCTTGTTGTTTTTTTGCAAGCATATCTTCTGCTCAAACTTTGCCAGAAGCACTAACACATGCATATAAAACTAACCCTGAATTAAAGTCATCAAGAAACACTCTTCAAAGCATTGATGAAACTATGGCCATCGCAAAATCTGGATACCGTCCAACTGTTGATGTTCAAGGCAATTATTCTTATAGCGATATCGATTCTGAAAACCCTTCTGCAGGCAATTCAGGCAACCAAGATAACATTGGCATCCAAGCAAGCCAGTCTCTATTTTCAGGTTTTCAAACAATAAATGCCGTAAAAGCATCAAAATATGCCATAAAATCTGCACAAAACAGCTTTTTTAACACAGAACAAAACGTTTTATTGCAAGCTGCAACATCATACTTAAACGTATTAAAAGCAGAGGCAACTGTCAAACTACAAGAAAATAATGAAGCGCTACTCCAACAAAGACTTGATGAGACCTTAAAAAGATTTGACGTCGGAGAAGTTACCAGAACAGACGTATCTCAAGCAAAAGCAAGGCACGCAGAAGCAAAATCAGACACAATTAATGCCAAAGGCACGCTTGAGGCTATAAAAGCTGAATATGAAAAAACAATTGGTACAAAACCAGGCACATTATCAGAGCCAACTTTTATTTCTGCAATTTTGCCAGCATCATTACAAGAGGCAATTTCTTTTGCCCAAGCAAACAACTATTCAATCAAACAAGCAAAACACAATTACACATCAAAGGCATATACAGTTGCCCAAAATGCAGGCAAATTGCTCCCATCACTTAACTTAAACGCAAGCGCAGAAAGAAACAATGCAGACACAGACAATGCCTTGTACGGCGGCAGCATAGAAACAGATTCTCTTAACGTTGGCCTCAACTTAAACGTGCCAATTTATGACGCTGGCCTTAACAGAGCTGTATTAAGACAAAGCAAATATCAAAGAGCATCTGCTGCAGATGATATCATAACCGCAACCAGACAAGCCATTGCTGACACATCTGCAACATATCAACTTATGGTTTCAGCAAAAGCTCAACTAGAAGCAATTGATGCTCAAATTGCAGCAAACCAATTGGCACTAGACGGTGTTCAAAAAGAAGAAGCTCTTGGCAACAGAACCCTCTTAAACGTCTTAGATGCATATCAAGAATTATTAAACTCTGAAGTTGAAAAAGAAGTTGCAAAAGAAAACTACTATCTTTCATCATTGCAACTACTATTATCTATCGGAAAATTAACCGCAACAGATCTAAAGTTGGATGTTACAACATATGACCCAACACAAAACTACAAAGAAACCAAAGGAAAATGGTTATCAACAGCAACGAATGAGGATAAGTAATTATGGAAGCAAACAACAATTCTCAAGACAACATGAGTGTTGAAGATATATTATCATCAATAAAAGATATCTTAGAAGATGACAACCAACCCAAAGATGAAAGCTCATCAAACAACAACAAAGATCACATTATAGATGTTGATTTTGAAGAAGAAGATGATGATGATATTTTTGAACTATCAGAAGAGCAAATCATAGACCAAATCAGCACTTCTGCACAAGAAGAAGTGTTTGAAATAAACACTTTTGATAACAAAGAAGATAATTGGGGTACAAACCAAGATATTTTTGCCCCAAAAGAAGATGATGATACAATAAAACCATTCTTTTCAAAAGAAGAAGTATCATCTGCCAACATAAATACAGAAGAATATAATGATGATATCAAAGAAGATGACACCTCAATGGCAGAAGGCGCACTTGACATAGACAACTTAATCACATCTTTGGATGATGTTATAAACGATTCAAAAGACAATGATGCAAACATTACAAAAGAAGCCGAGCATACACTAATTAAAGAAGCTCAGCCAAACGTTGCAACAACCACTGATAACAGCATCGCACAAAGCAATGCAGATACCTCTGTTGAAATATTAAACAACTTTGCAAAAATGTTTTCAAAAACACCAATCAACACACCAGAAGTTCAAATCGATGACAATCTGATAGATGCAATCTTACAAAAAGAAGTTGCCAAAAAAATAATAGACATCAATTTTGACAATATTGCCAATGCACAAATAAAAAAATGGCTAAATGATAACCTAAGCATTATTGTAGAAAAAGTAGTAAAAGAAAAATTAGAAGAAGTTTTATCAAAAAATGGACAATAATATAATTGGATACACAGCCCCTAACCTGCCAAAGCAAAAACATTTGTTTTGTTCTAAAAGTGGCGGGGTTTCCAAAGGCAAATATTCTTCATTAAATGTCAGCCTTGTTTGCCAAGATGACATAAGCGATGTTAAAAACAATATAGACATAATTGCCAAAAACTTTGGTTTGAGTATTGACAATATTTTTTTGCCACTACAATCACACACCAACAAAGCCGTCTTTGTTGAAAAACCAAGTATCAGAGAAATCAACGCAGATGCTTGTGTTACAAACAAAAAAGACATACTGCTACTAGTAACCTCAGCAGATTGCATTCCTGTTTTATTGCGCGATGATGTTGCAGGCCTCGTCGGTGCGGCTCACTCTGGCTGGAGGGGAACACTTGATGGAGTTGTGCAAAATACAATTGATTTGATGATTAAAAAAGGCTCAAAGATTGAAAACATAAATGTTGCAATTGGCCCAAACATTGCAAAAAAATCCTTTGAGACAAAACAAGACTTATACGACTTATTTGATGACAAATCCTTTTTTGAAAGCACCAAGGACGGATACCTTCTTAATCTTGAGGCTTATCTAATAAAAAAGCTTAATAACAAGGGGATTAAAAACATTAGCACATCTGGTCTTGACACTTATACAAATTTAGATTATTTCTCTTTTAGAAGAAACACACACAAAGGTTTGATTGAGGTTGAAAAAGATTTTCCTATCCAAGCCTCTGTTATAAAACTATAAAAAGGATTTAAAAATGGGATTTAATTGTGGCATCGTAGGCCTACCAAATGTTGGCAAATCAACACTTTTTAACGCATTAACACAAACAATTTGCGCACAAGCCGCAAATTATCCATTCTGTACAATTGAGCCAAACTCTGGATCTGTATTAGTGCCAGACGAGCGTTTAGACACTTTAACCAAGCTAGTCAAGCCCAAACAAACAGTCCCAACACAACTTGAATTTGTTGACATTGCAGGCCTTGTAAAAGGCGCCTCAAAAGGAGAAGGCCTTGGCAATCAATTTTTGGCAAACATCAGAGAGACAGACGCAATCATCCATGTTTTACGTTGTTTTGAAGACGGCAACATAACTCACGTAGAAGGCAGTGTTGACCCAATCAGAGACGCTGAAATTGTAGAAACAGAACTCATGATAGCAGATCTTGAAAGCCTAGAAAAACAATACACACAGGCACAAAAAAAAGCAAGAGCTGGCCAAGATAAAGAAGCCCAAGCCAAATGTGATATCATAGAACCAGTATTAAAAGCTTTGCAAGATGGCCTCCCAGCAAGAACTGCAATGCCTGAAGACAAAGACGGGCAAAAAGCATTCAAACAGTTGGCTCTTTTAACCGGAAAACCAGTCTTATATGTATGCAACGTAGATGAAAAAAGCGCCAAAGACGGCAATGATTTCTCTAAAAAAGTTTTTGAAAAAGCCGCAAATGAAGGTGCAAAAGCTGTTATAATATCAGCTGCAATTGAATCAGAAATAGCCTTATTAGACAATGATGACAAAGACTTATTCTTAGAAGAACTTGGCCTTTCAGAAACAGGATTGTCAAAAATCATCAAAGCAGGATATGCTCTCTTAGGCTTAAAAACATACTTCACCGTTGGTGAAAAAGAGGTAAGAGCGTGGACTTTTATAGACGGATACAAAGCTCCACAATGTGCAGGCGTTATTCATTCAGATTTTGAAAGAGGTTTTATCAGAGCAGAAACAATTGCCTATAATGACCTTGTTGAACTTGGCTCTGAACAAGCCTGCAAAGAAAAAGGCAAAGTCAGATCAGAGGGCAAAGATTATGTTGCCAAAGACGGCGATATAATGCACTTCTTATTTAATGTTTAATCAACTGATTTATAGATATCTGTTATTTTAACAGCATTTGATGAGCTGGCATTTGGCTGGCTCATTGCATTTGAAGAAGCGCTATCACCAAACAATAACAAAACATTTGCTTGGCTTTGCAAAGAGGCATTTAATGCCATTGATGCAAAAGATTCCCTTGTTTGCAGCGCAAGCAAGTTAGCCATCTCTTCATTCATATCAGCCAAGGTTAATTTATCAGCCCCCTCTTCCAAAACATTTATCATATTCTCATTAAAGTTTTGATAATTTGACACAATTGCAATATCATTTGCAAAATCAAGTTCATGCTTTCTTAGGTTTAAGACAGCCTTATCAAGCTGTGCAATGCTTGATTTTACATCATCTATTGTTTGCCAACTTGCTTGTTCAATACCCAATCCTCCAAAAGATGCATCAAAACCATCAATTATGATATTAGAAGAATTATTTTCATTAAAGCGCACACTTAAAGCATTATTATCTTCCAAAAGATTAATACCCTTATATGAGGCATCTCCAATCATATTATCAAACTGCTTTAATATATCATTAAACTGATCAACAAATTGACTAAACTCTGGCAACGCTGGCGGTGGAGTTGTTGATGGAACAAGTGTTTGAGAGTATGTCTTATCTGCAAAAGCATCTTGTATCAGTTTGTCAAACTCCGTACTAGAGAAAAATGATTTTTTAGAAAAATCAGCATTCGCAGCCAAAGAGGTTATAGTTCCACTCATATTTCCGGCAGATGTCGCCTCCCAAATAGCGTGAGAAGTCGGATATCCATAAGCAATACCAATGTCTGCACCAGCCTCATAAGAAATATTCAGCGGCAAAGAAGAACTACCAAAAATGGGAGTTCCCGCAGTA
>CAYJOO010000041.1:0-9226 GCA_964371845.1 uncultured Azospirillaceae bacterium
AGATTTGATTTTTGATAAAATAACTGCAACAGTTTGTGGGTATTCATTTTTGAGATAATTGGCTAATACGTGCTCATTAACGTTGCCAAGTTTATCCCACATTGTTCTACCAGCAGGGCCTTTGATCTCTTCCATAATAACAGCAACTCTGTCTTTATCCAAAGTTTTTAACAATAGTCTTTCTGCAGTTTCAAATGTGCCAATTAATGATGTTGGAGATGATAGTTTTTCTGTAAACTCTTTGAAAACATTTTCTAATACAGATGAGTTTACTTTGCCCAAAGAAGCCATTACTATTGATAGCTCTTTGATCTCCTCATCATCAAGTAAAGAAAACAAACTTGCAGATCTTTCTTCATCTAATGCAAGCATTAAGATTGCTGCTTTTTGCTGTGGAGAAATTAAGCTATAATCATCTATTGTGTTTGGTTTCATGTTCTGTTCCTTAACTTTCTTTGCTTGAGTATAACCAACTTCTTATGATGTTGATAGAGTCATCTGGATTTTTTTCTACCAAATCATTAATTCTTTTAAGAGATGATACTTTAACCCTACCCTCAAAGTTTTGCATTGAGATCATCTCATCCATAGAGCTATCATCATCATTTAAGAAGTTTGATAATAATAAGTTTTCACTATCCAAGCTGCTATCACCAATTAATTGTTGTGCAGTGCTTGGTGCAAATGCAGTGTTTATTAAAGGTTTGATAACAAGCATTATTACCAATATTGCAACAAGAGCAACACCCAGATTTTCTGATATTTTTAAGAACTCTGTTTTGGTTAAGCCTAATGCTATTACAGGCTCTTTGAAGCTTTGCTCTGCAATAATATCATTTGGAGCGAATCTAAGATTTTTAACCTCAATTAAATCGCCTCTATTTGGATCATATCCAACAGCTGATTTTACAAGAGCAGAAATACTTTCTAGCTCGTCTTGAGTTCTTGGATTGTATACAAACTCTCCGCTGCTGTCTTTTGAATAAAAGCCATCTACCAATACTGCAACAGAAACTCTTGTTACAACCCCTGAGGTTCTGACTTTGTTTGTTGTTACTTTTGAGATTTCATAATTGGTTGTTTCTTCTGTTCTTGAGTTTTGAGAATATTGACTATTACTAGCCGATACAACGTCTGCATTTGGAATGTTTTGAGAAACGCTAACAACGCCTTGTGGGTATCCATTTACGCCTTCTTCTGTAACGCTTGCTTGAGATCTAACCACTTGTGTGTCTGGGTCATATAATTCTTCATTGATTACAACTTGGTCAAAGTCCATATCAAGGTTGACTGTTGCTCTTACTTTGCCCACACCTAATGTTTTTTCTAATAATGATTGCAAGTTATTTGCTATCTTTTTTTCTTGGTTGATTTTTACAACATCATTATTAAGAGTGTTCATTGCTTCTGGGTCATCATAATTGTTGGTCAACAGCTTGCCGTTTGCATCTACAATTGCAACGTTTTTAACATCTAACTTTGGTACTGCTGCGGCAATTAATTTTTGAACAGATTGAATTTCTGCTGTTGAAAGGCTGCCATGTTTGGTTTTAATAACAACTGATGCGGATGGCTCTTGCTCTTGCTTTGAGAACATCTCTCTTTTTGGCAATACCAAATGCACTCTTGCAGACTTGATATTTGACATACTTCTGATTGTTCTTGAAAGCTCACCTTCTAAGGCTCTTACCAAATTGACATTTTGAACAAAGCTTGTTGAGCCCAAGGAATCGGCACTATCAAATATCTCATAACCAACATTGGCTCCTGATGAGTTTAAGGCAAATTCTGCAGTATTTATGCGCAAATGATTGAGTTGTGTTTTGGGAACCAATATCTCTGCCCCGTTTTTGGCAGTTTTATACTCTACTCCAGTAGAATCTAAATGCTCTGTAATTTGCTTGGCGTCTAATAACTCCAAGTCTGTATATAATACGGCATATTCAACACTAGAGCCCCTTGTTGCTAAATACACAAAAAGGCCTAGTAAAAACACTACTACTGACGCTAAAGCAACTAATCTTCCCAAGGATAAGTTCTTTAGGGTTTCTATAAAATTGTTCACGTTTGTTCCCCAAGTTTTTTAAAATAATTAATTTTCCCTTAATGAGAATATAAACCAATATTTTTTTTTGAGTATTTTTTTTTAAACTTGCTAACAACAAATTTTATAAAAAAAGTGGGGACAAGCCCCACCTTATTGTTTTTTATACCATATTAGTAAGCTCTTGGAGCATCTCATCTGCGGCTGTAATAATTTGCGTTGATGCTGAATAAGCACGCTGTGTTACAATCATATTTGAAAACTCTGTTGCAATGTCTACGGTTGAGCTTTCTAATGACTGTGATTGAATTGAACCACTGCCGTTTGTTGTTGCTCTTTTTAAGACAGGATCACCAGAATAATCTGTTGCAATCCAAGAGTTGCCAGATAAGCTTTCCATACCCTCATCATTTGCAAAAGTTGCTAATGGCAAAATTGCGATTGGACGGGTTTCGCCATTGTCAAACAAAGCTGTTACAACACCAGATTCATCAATGAAAACATCTGAATATGTTCCGAATTTTGCACCATCTTGCTTGTTGTAGTTGGTTGAAAATGAACCTGACAAAGATGTCAAGCCATCTGAAGTGCCAACGTTGCCAGAAAAAATTGTAATTGAGCTTGATGGATCAACACCTGCACCCATATTCTCAGCACCATTAGACCATACAATGTTCATTGCATCTGTATAGAAATATTTTGGTGTTCCGTCTGCATTAAATCTAACGGATGGAACAATTGAGCCTTCTTCAAGCGCGGTATCTAAGCCATTTGCATAGAATTGAGCGCCAACAGTACCTGCAGTACCATCTACCCAACCACCGTTTAATTCTCTGTACATACCAGTTGCTGGTACTGATGTTGAGAAGGCAATGTCACCACCTGAACCCGATGGCAAAATCTCTAATGAAGAACCAGAAACAACGAATCTTGAAGGTTCATTTGCGTGTTGTTTGATTGCAGAATCAAGGTTATCCATAGTTTCCTTCATGGTTGCGCCAATTTGGATTTGTGTTGTGCCTGCTGCTGGAGTGCCTGCAACAAACTCAAAAGTAATATCACCTAATGTAAGGGTTTGGCCTGCAGATGGATTTGCAGAGAAATTTAAAACTGCACCATTTTTGATGTTTTGAGAGACAGCATCAATTGTAAACTGCCCTGTTGGCAAACCTGTGTCTGGGTGTGGGTTGGTTGCTGTTTGCACACAGTTTGTTGTGTTTGAAGCATCTATTGAAATAGCTTCACCCATTGTTGATTGAGTGATTAAAACTCTTTCTCCGTCAGCTTGGAATCTATCACCTGATTCTTGTGAGTCTTGCAAAGCTGTTGCAAATGCTTTTGTAAAGTCATTTGTTGATAATAAACCATCAAGGTTAACACCAATACTACCTGCAGGTGCGCCAGCTGGCAATGTTCCACCATTTGTAAAGTAATATGATGTGCCATTTACAATTACGCTTGATCCGTTTTCTGGAATTCCAGTAAACTCTAATTGACCAACAGCGCTATAAACATCTGGTGTTAAGCTGCCTGTTTTGCTTGCCCCTGTTAATGAAACCGTTGCAGAGCCTGATGGGATAGACGAAGACATTTCCCAGCCATTTGCAGAAGTTTTTGTATAGTTTAAGGCTATATTACTTGCATTACCCAAGCTATCATAAATAAGAGCAGAAACTGAGTGTCTGCCGCCTGCTGCAGAATCAGCAGCATTATAAATTGGATCGCCAGAAGGGAGATTGGCGCCATATGAAATTTGCTTGGTTGGAGTTGCTGTGCCACCAATTGATGTTAAGTTAATTGGTTTTAAGTTTGTGCTATCAACAATGTTATCATTAATATAAACAGTGTCTCCGTTTATATCATAATAAGCCTTCATATAATTAATACCACCGATTTCTACAACTGAGGCATTGGGATTGCCATCATATGGCAACAATGACCAACCCTGAAGATAAAAACCGCCAGTATTTGCCAGATAACCATTATTATCAATTGAGAAATCACCTGCACGAGTATATGCCCACATATCACTTGAGCCTGGGTTTGCTGCTGTGTTTACAACAAAGAAGCCATCTCCAGAAACACCCATAGATGTTGAAGAAGAAACTGGCGACAACAAGCCTTGTTTTGAAATTTCTTGCGTTGGTACAGATTGAACACCACCTGGGGAATACAAACTTGAGGAAGTTTGCTTGGTTACCAAAGTACTAAACTGAGTGTCTGTACCTTTATAACCAACTGTGTTTACGTTTGTGATGTTATCAGAAATTGCGCCCATTGCACTTGACTGTGCGGTAAGCCCTGAAATTCCTGATTTTAATGCACCAAATATACTCATAAATTTTCTCCTTTAAATTCTTTATGATTTCAATATGCAATTATCGTGCCAAAAAAAATCAAAGCCTCGAATGCGCTCTATTAGTGCACAAAAAAATCCTCTATCATAAACATACAATAGAGGATTAATTTTATAAATAACACTTTATGGAGCAGGTGTTTCAGAACCCTCGGTATCGGTATCAGTATCGGTGCCTGCATCTGTATCGACATCAGCTTCTACATCCAAATAATCTCCGTCTCTGATTGTTAATATATCTGCCAATGTTGCCGTTACAGCATCACCAAGACCAACGTAGACACCATCTGCATCACTTGCAACACCAGTTACGCGGCCAAAGACTGTTGTTGTTACCTGAGCTGCAGCCTCTCCATCTGGAACTTTTGCAGAAACAACAATTTGATATGCGCCATCTTCAACCTGAGTGCCACCGCTGTCTTTGCCATCCCATTCAAAGTCATGGTTGCCAGCTTCTACATTGCCAGATTGTGTATAAACAATTGTGCCATCCATTGCCTTAACCGTAATTGTGGTTGATGTAACGTTTTTATCCAACGAGTATGTTGCTTTTGCTGTGCCATCTTCAAGAGGCATAACGTCTCCTAACACTTGAGCACTTTTGCCAATATAAGAAACTGCCTGAGCGCCAAGATTTGACACATTTAATAAAAGCAACTCATCTAATTTTTCATTTTGTGCAATTGATTGCTCAACCTGTGAATATTGTACCAGCTGTTGAGTAAACTGAGCTGTGTCCATTGGATCCATAGGGTCTTGGTATTGCAACTGCGTTGTTAGCAATGTTAAAAATGTGTTCATGTCTGCAGAAAGCTGAGTTTTATCTTCATAAGCTTGCTGAGAGTTTGCTGTGTATCCTGTAATTGATGTTACATCTACCATGTGTATTTTCCCCTATACTTTGATATTTAAGGCTGTGTTGCCTTCATAAATAATTTCTTCTTGCGACTGCTCACTTAAGGCATCTGCCATAAAGTCCATTCTTGCTTGCTTTTGAGAGTTTTCTTTGCTGTCTTGATTTTGCTCAGAAAAGCTTAAAGAATTTTCTCCCATTTTATAGCCGGCATCCTCAAAAGCTTTTTGCAATGTGGCAGCATCTTTTTGCAAGAGCTCTAATGTCTCTTTGTTGGTTGCTGCAATGTTTATCTCAACACTGCCATCTTCTTTTTTGATCTCAATCTTAATTGATAGCTCACCCAAATCTTCTGGCTTTAATTTGATGTCAATAACATCAACACCTTTAACTGCAGATTTTGTAATGTTTACTTTTATTTGATCAATAACCTCTTTGCTCATGGCTTTTAGATTATCATTATTTGCCATCTTTTGAGTGCTTGCCGTCTCATTGAATTTTGAAGCCTTATTTGAAAGCTCAATACCAACTGCGGCTATATTATTTTGCTGCGCTTTGCTTGTGATATCGACTGCGGGAGTGATTGTTGCTTGCAAGCCTCCTGCTGCAGATTTTGCAACCTCTGCCAAAACCACTTGTGGCTTAATGGCCTGAGAGACATTTATATCTTGCGCTTTTAATGATGAAGTATCAACATCTTTTGTTGGTTGCAAACTCTCTGCTGCCACTTTGGGTTTTGAGAAGTCAAATCCTTCTTGTGCTGTTTCTACTGATATCTCAATTTTTTTGCTTGGATCTGCTATCTTTTGAGATATCTCTTGTTCTTGAGCCTTAACCTCTGCAGTTTTTTGCAGAGCTGTATCCTGCGGCAAGTCAAACACTTCAACAGCGGCCTTTGCGACATCGGATGAAGCTTGAGCTGAGATTTCTTCCGCTGAGATACTTTTTGGAGTTGCAACCTCTGTTAAAGCGTCAACCTCTGTTGGGATTTGGGTTTGAGCTACCTGTACCACCTGAGGAGAAACCTCAATATTTTGCGAAATTTGAGTTTTTGAAATATCTGCTTGGTCCTGGGTGATTTCTGTGCTATCATTTTGACTGGCTTTAGTGCTAATCTCCCCCCCTTGATTTTGAGTAGACCCTGCTTTGAATGAAGATACCTCTCTGCCAACAACCTCATCAACCATCTCGTTAACATTTTTTGCCTCCGTTGCGGCACCATTTGCTTGTTGCTGAGATGCAGTGCCCTTATCTATCGTATCATTTTTTTCTGCAGAATTGCTTGCTTCTGCGGCTTGTGTAGCAGAATCGTCTTTGCCTTCTATTGGGCTAGAATCTTTTTTTGTGTCATCTTTTATGTCATCTGTGTTTTTTGGCTCATCTTTTGCTGAAACATCTTCTTTTATTTGTGGTTTATCATCTTTTATGACATCTGAAGCTTGCAGTTTTGAAGAAGCTTCTGTGGAATTTGATGCATTTATTGTAGAATCAAGCGCAGCAACAAAACTAGATTGCATTGCACCCGCACCTGTTTGCTTAAACTTTTGATTATTAAACAACGCACTTAAGCTAGAATTTTCAGTAACTTCCATAATATATAGGCCTTTTTAAATTATTATTACTTTCTACTATGCAATATTCGTGCCAAAACAAAAAAAGACCGCAAGCAAGAATTTAATAAAAATGTAATATATTTTTTTATAAAAATGTGTTATTATAGTATTAAGGAGAAATGCCATGAAGAATTTTTTTATTGCAATATTAGTACTTGTTAGCACCCCTGTTTGGGCACAACTGCCTGCAAACCCATGGGATCCAAGCACATTACCAGCACCAAATGACGGACAGTTTGGCGATAACTTGCAACAAAAGCCATTACCAAACACTCCAAATGCTCCAGCCTACAGTGATGGAAAAACCGGTGGAGAAGTTCTGCCAGTTGATCCTTGGGCACTGGCAAGAGATCGATCTGGCATTCAAACTTGGAGAGGCTCTGCGCAACATGGCAAATTAAACTATGTTGGCGAGGCAACAACTTATGGCACAGCAATGGGACAAGAAATGATTGCACCAGAGGTAAATCGCCACAACATGGTTGTGATGCTCGAGCAATTTAGAAAACTTGGATATAAAATACCAGAAAGCTATAACGATGGCGTTATGGATGCCCCTGCAAGATATGGCAACAAGCTTCAGAGTGAATTTGACGATATGATGAATTCAAAAATGCAAGGAAACCCCGTTGGCGGACTAACAAAAAGTTTTGTTGAAATGTTTGACGGATATACAGGCCTTGATACAGAAAATTTGTTAATGAACTCTGTAAAATTACTTGGCACTGACTAATTTGAAGTACCACCCCTCAGTTATATGCTGATACCCCTGTGAGTGCTCTTTGGCGCCCACTTTGCTTATTTGCATTAATCCATAATCAAATGAAACCCAGTTGTTTTGATAATATGTTATTTTTATTCTAATGCCGTTTGATAAATCCATTAAAACTTCCTTAGTTTTTGGTTCTTTTATATTTTTTGTAACCTCTTCAAACGCAAAAGAGTTTATTTCTTTAAGAAAGTCTTCTGATATATAACGCATTTTGATGCCATCAACACTTATTGACATTATATCTGATCTGCTCTTGATATCCATCAATGGGTGGGCAATATAATCAATTGGGTTGTTTGAAAGTTTCATAGACATTGACATTTGTCTGATAACATTGTCTTGTATCAAAGCCCCACTTGTTTGATAAGTCTTGTTTTTGATTTTTATATTATAAAAAGTAGCCGAATCATCTAAAACCACATTGCCATACTCTGCGTTTTTAATAAGATATGTAAAATCTGCAATAAAATCTGGATTGGCAAAATAATCATTAAAATTTGCAACATGCCAATAACCGTCTCTTTTTACAAAGTCAATCTCATTTATTGAAAAGCTCTTATAGCTTTTTTGATAAAATATTTTTTTGCCAAAGGCTGGCTGAGATGATTTGTATATGCCAAAACCAATCACGACCACCAAAACGCATATTGATACAACAATCCATCTAAGGCTAGATTTTAACATATAATCTCCTTAATCTTAAATATATCAAACCAAGGGCCAATATATATATAAGCGGAAATAAGACAACATTAAGAAGAATATATAAATTGACCATTTGTGCGGTGTGAGCATCTATATAATAAGCGATCTCTTTTGCTTTGTTTTTATTAAGCTCAATTTGCTTTTGGAGGTCACTTATATATTTGTATTCTTGTGGGCTAGAATCCGCCTTTAGGTTTGTTTTGTATATCTTTGATTTGATATCATTAATATTATCATTTATCTCTTGAACTTTTGTAATATATTGTTTGCTTATGCCATTGGCAATTTTGTCTTTGATACTTTCTTCTTCAATAACGTCTTTTTTTGGTGCAAGTTGCAACAAAGATAAGTTGTCAGATAAGTAGTCCAAGTTGTTTAATAAAAATGCCATATCTTTTTTGTTGTATGCTGCATTATCGCCATGAATGTTTTCATTTATAATCACTAAAGCTGGCTTGTTAATTGAGGTTGGCAAATGCGGTCTCATTTTTGCTTTATAAGCCTGATCTTTTATAATGTTTTCTGAGAATTCTGATGTGAAGTCTCCGTCATATAGCTCTGTTTGCTGTGTGATTATTTTTTTGTTTTTGTAACCAAATTCAATATTGTTTTCTAAGATAAGAACCTTGCCACCATGCATAATATATTGATCTATTGCATATTTTAATAACACTGATTTTGGTTGATGCAAAACCAACAAAATGTCAACCCCGTTTGGGATTTGTGATATTTTTGTTGGCAGCCCAACTATTGTATAATGTTTTTTAAGTTCAGAAATAAAAGGCCAGTCAGCCCCTCTTATAAAACCATATTCTTTATTAATGACTTGAGGATTGCCAGATATTATGCCAATGGTTTTTGGTGATTTGTTATGCAAAGATGA
>CAYJOO010000041.1:9236-9546 GCA_964371845.1 uncultured Azospirillaceae bacterium
TCTAAATAATTGGCATCTTGCGGAGCAAGAGATGTAAGAGCTATTTTTTTGTTATTAAGGCTGATGAGTATTCCAGAATAAAAATTGTAGTTATCTTTTGTTATATATTCAAAGTTATATTTTATGGCGTCATCTTCTTGTGGAGAGAATGGCTTTATGTCTTTTGTGGTTAATGTTGAGTTTGGAATTTGGCTCAACAACCTTTTTACATTTTGAAGATATTTTTTCTGATTGGGATCTGCATCTGAAAAGGCTGAGGCATATAACTCTATTGAAACAGGCTCTTTATATTCCAAAAGCGCTTGCTTGC
>CAYJOO010000042.1:0-222 GCA_964371845.1 uncultured Azospirillaceae bacterium
GCAAAAAAACACGGTGCAACGTTTATCTATAATAAGTGGAAGAACATCTCAGCCCAAAAAAACTTTGCCCAAAACCAATGTCAAAACAACTGGGTTTTATCTCTTGACGCTGATGAGGTCTTATCCAAAGAGCTTGTCAAAGAGATCAAGAGCATTAAAAAGCAGCCATCTGCTGATGCATACAAAATAAAAATATCAGATATGCTCCCAGGCGACAAAAAA
>CAYJOO010000042.1:267-1115 GCA_964371845.1 uncultured Azospirillaceae bacterium
CCAAGAGTGTTTGCAAAAACATATAACCAAGTAAGGCTTTATGACAAAACAAAGTCAAATATGCCAGATGACTTAACCAACGACAGGGTTGTTGTTGGCAACGGAGCCTTAATAGCGCAATTAAACTCAAAAATTGAGCATTATTCATACATCACCTTAACTCAATTTTGGTTCAAGCTTAATATGTATACAGATGAGCTTGTAAAAACAGCTCTTGAAGGCAAAAAAAGATATTCAAAATTAAGGCTATATACAGAAATGCCTCGTCAATTCTTAAAATATTATTTTGCAAAAAGATATTTCTTATATGGCACTTGTGGTTTTTGGATGGCAACATCATATGCCTATTTTAGGTTCTTAAAGATTGCAAAATGGTTTGAGTACAAAGCCTTAAATAGAGGCAATAAATGAAAAAGATTTTTTTAACCAAAAACAGAAACGCCTTTAATATGAGGTGGGTTTGTGACTTTGGCTCAAAGTTGGCAGAAAAAGGGTATGATGTCAGCGTTGTCTGTGATGAGAAAAACTATGATCCAAACAATGACGTGCCCATTGCCAGCCGTGTTAAAAAAACAAACTTGGGCGAGTTTTTTTCATTATTTGCGCCACTTAAATTTTTAAAATATATAAGCAAAGAAAAGCCAGATATCGTTTTTGCATATTTCTTAAAAGATTTATTAAACCTTTCACTGTGTTTAAACAAAACCAAAGTGGTTATGATGTTTCATAACGTGCCCAAAGAGGTTTTCCAAAAAAATAAAAATCCTATAATGCGCTGGATATATAAAAAACTCTTAAAAAAAACATCTTGCATACAAGTCTTAATGCCAGAGTTTATTCAAGAAGTT
>CAYJOO010000042.1:1125-9543 GCA_964371845.1 uncultured Azospirillaceae bacterium
GGCAAAAACGCAAACGTTGTTTTGATACCCAATCAAGTAATGATCCAAGAGCAGAGCAAGGATTACGCCAAGAATACAAAAACCATTATATATGTTGGCCAAATTGCAGAGCACACAAAAAGACAGCATCTTTTGATAGAGGCCTTTTCAAAAATTGCCCATAAGCATCCAGATTGGGTTGTCCACTTGTTTGGCAAAATCAAAAAAGGCAAACACACAAGATATTATAAAAAATGCATAAAACAAATAAAATCACTTGGATTAGAAAAGCAAATATTATTTATGGGCTATTCAAAGCAAATAACTCAAGAGCTCTTAAACTCAGAGATAGCAACTCTGCCATCAAGAGCAGAGGGTTTTGGATATGGTTTGGCAGATGGTCTTGCATTGGGATTGCCTGGTGTTGGCTTTGCAGGTGCTGCAGGCATAAATGACATCTTAATAGATGGCAAATCGGGTTTTTTGGTCAAAAATGTTGATGATTATGCAAACAAGCTAGACATTTTAATGAGCAATGATAAGATAAGGCAAGAAATGGGGGCGTTCGGCCGCAAGGATATGCAAAAACGCTACAACCCCAAAGAAATTATAAATAAATGGGTCAAGTTAATAGAAGAGGCTTAAATATGATAAGACTATACAGGGACAGAGGGCACATCATAATCTCGATCTTTGGCATAAAAGTAAAGATTAAAAGTCGCTACAAATATACAGCATGCAAGGCATATGGCTTAAATAAAAGCCCCAGAAAAACAAAGGTGATAATCTCTTTGACATCTTTTCCGGCAAGAATAAACAGTGTGCATCACACAATCAACACACTATTAACTCAGTCTTTCAAGCCAGACGCTGTCTTGTTGTGGCTTGCACAAGAGGAGTTCCCTCAAAAACAAAAAGATCTCCCACAGCAGCTCTTAGATCTGCAGAAGTATGGCCTGTCAATTAAGTGGTGTCATAACATCAAATCATATAAAAAGCTAATTTTTGCATTAAAAGAGTTTCCCAAAGACATTATTGTCACAGCCGATGATGATTTATATTACGCTCCAGATTTTTTAGATATATTATATAAAGAATACTTGGCAGACCCCAACTACATATATGCACACAGAATAACCAGAATGGCATATAAAAACGGCAAAGTGGTTGAAAAAGACTTCAAAGACTATAATCTTGACAGTTATAAAGAAGCCAGCGCTTTGGATAAATTAAACGGCGGCGCAGGAGCGCTGTTTCCTCCAAAATGCTTTCATCCAGACGTCACAAAAGAAGATGTTTTTATGAACATATGTCCTTTGAATGATGATGTTTGGTTTGGTTTTATGGGCGTTTTGGGTGGATATAAAACCAAGCTTGTAAAAAACCATTACTTCAAGCTTAATGTTGTTGACGGTACACAAGGGGAATATAGCATTTGCAAAACCAACGAGCAAGGTGGGCAAGTTTCTCCGTTTATTGTTCAAACAAACAATATTGTAGCAGCATATCCAGATTTAATAGATATTTTCAAACAAGAAAGCAAGCATCATTCCAAGAGGGGCAAACATGAGTAATCAACAACACATATACTTTTGCGCAGATAACAAATATATGCCATATACTGCAGCAACCATGGCATCAATATTGGCAAATGCAAATAAGAATACCTCACAGTTTTTTTATATTATTGGTGATGATATAACCGATGTTAAAAAAAATAAAAGATTGCAGTATTGAGTTTATTTCAATAGACAAGTCTATATTTAAGGACTTTAAAATGGATATGGGATACCTTTCATTGGCAACATTTTATCGATTCTTAATTCCAAGCATTTCTCCCAAAGGTATTGACAGAGCTCTTTATTTGGATGGCGACATGATCATAACGCAACCCCTAGATGATTTGTTTTCAACTGATTTTCAAGGCAAAAAAGCCGCAGTCGTTGAGGAAAAAAACGCTCTGCAAGCAAAAAACTTAAAACTAAAATCAAAGAAATATTTTAATGCTGGTATGATGCTCTTAAACTTAAAAGAAATCAATAAAGACACATTGCTCAAAGATGCTTTTGATTATTATAATAAGCATCAAGCAATAATAGTATCGCATGATCAAGATATCTTAAACGGAATGTGGGACGGCTGCTTAAAGTTTATTGATCAAAAATATAACGTTCCAACATTTGTAAAAAACTTCAAAAACCCAGTTATCATACATTATACAGGTTTTATGAAAAAGCCTTGGGCATATTTTGCAAAACATCCGCACAATAATGAGTGGATAAAATACAACCAAATGACGCCTTATAAAAAAACATCTTTTGAGTTGTTTATCTTCAGGTTAAAAAGATTGTGTTCAAAAGCCTTTTTATTTATCAAAGACCCAACGCATAAAAAATATTATGTAATCCATTTTCTTGGCATCAAGTTTGGCTTGGGCACAAAAGATAATAAGGAAAGATAATCTGCAATGTCAAAGATTTCAATAAAAATACCAGTATACAATGTGGCAAAATATCTTCCGGCGTGTTTGGACAGTATCTTGGCACAAACGTATCAAGATTATGAGGCCATTTGCATAAACGATGACAGCCCAGATAATTGCCTTGACATCCTCAATGAATATGCAAAAAAAGACGCAAGAATAAAGGTTATTAACCAAAAAAACCAAGGCGTTTCTGCAGCCAGAAACAATGGATTGAGCAAAGCAAGCGGAGAATATATAGCATTCTTGGATTCAGATGATCTTTTGCATCCTCAATATTTAGAAAAACTGCACTCTGCAATCCAGTTAAGTAACGCAGATTTTGTGTGGTGTGATTATATCAAGTTTTTTGATGGTGATAATCTTGACATCTCCTTAAAAAACGATTGCAACTTTTCTGTTGTTGCCAAACCGTGGAAATATTTTATTGAGAACAAAAAACCTGCAGTAGGAATTGTTATCTGGAACAAGCTTTATAAAAAAAATCTTTTAGCAGACCTGCGTTTTGATGAAGATATGCCAATAAGTGAAGACGTCTTATACATCTATAAGGCAACATATAATGCCAAAAAAATGGCACATATCCCAGAGAAGTTAATGTATTATAGACAACGACACGGCAGTGCCGTAAACAGTGCTCCATCGCACAAATTTGCAAACAGCAATGTTTTATTTTCACAAAGATTAATCAGTTATTTTGATAAGCTGGAGATGCCTTTTTCATACTCTCATAAGGTCAAAAGAAAAGCATGCAAGCACATGCTTCGTTATGTTATCAAATATCCTTTTGTCAACGGGCTTCCTGATTATAAAAATACATGGCAAGAACAACGTAGCACATTTGTAGACTTACAAAAAAAAGGTCTTGATATATACAAATACCAAAACTTCAAAAATAAAATTATATTATTCTTGTTTATGAGGGGAAAATATAAATCATTAGAGATATTACTCAAATATAGCATATTCAGCAAATAAAAAGCAACATCCCACAATCTAAAAGCTTGCAAAAAATATAAAAATATTTATAATAACGGCAATTTAAGAAACAACCCTTAAGGACAAATAATGTTTGCAAAAATAAAAAAGAAGATAAAATCATCATATATGGTGCAGAATTACTCAAAAATATTGCCATATGTCAAACCATATTGGGGCAGAGCACTTATTGCAATATTGATTACGATTCCAATTGGTTCAATGGATGCTGTTATTGCATGGTCATTAATACCATATATGGATATAGTTTTAATAGAGCAACAGGCAGGCAATTTCAAAACTGCTATTATTCCTCTGTTAATCATTGTTTTCAGCTCGTTGCAAAGTGGCCTTAACTACGCAGCAACATACTTAAACACATGGGTCGGGCACAGAATTTCACAAGACTTGAAGATGAAGCTTTTTAACAAATTGATGCACTATAACGCAGCTTTTTTTGACGCAAAAAACTCAGGTGATGTTGTCTTTAGGTTTAACAATGATGTGGATTCTGCCTGCAACGGTCTTCTTGCAAACATGAAGTTATTTACAACACGTCTGTTTTCATCAATATCATTGATTGCTGTTTTGATTTATAATTCTTGGCAGTTGGCAATTGTTGCGGTTGTGGTTCTTGGTGTTGCGTTATATCCTCTTAAGACTGTTAAAAAGAAGATTAAAGGGGTTATGGATAAGTCAGTTTTCTCTGGCTCAAAAGTAATCACTCATTATAATGAGGCTTTTTCAGGAAACAGAATTATCACCTCATATAATTTATATGACTACCAAAACAACAAGTTTAAGGAAACCTTGCGCTCCGTATTCAAACTAGGAATGAAGATGACGCAGCGTATGGGTATGATAAGCCCACTTATGCACTTTATTGTATCATTAGGCATTGCAGGAGTTATTTGGTTGGGCAGCTATTTGATTGTCAGCAAACAAATAACCCCAGGCAGCTTTGTATCATTCATCACCGCATTAATCATGCTATATACTCCAATCAAAGGCATCGGCAACAACTTTAATGCTGTTCAAATGGCTTTACTTGCAATGGAGCGTGTTTTTGGCTTGTTAGAAAAAACACCAGACATCATATCAAAAAAAGACGCGCAGAAATTAAGCGCCTTAAAAGAAGGCATTGAGTATAAAGATGTTAACTTTGAGTATGAAGAAGGCAAACCAATCTTAAAAGGTATCAACTTAAAAATCAAAAAAGGCCAAACCATAGCATATGTTGGCAATTCAGGCGGTGGCAAAACCACAATGGCAAACATCTTGCCAAGGTTTTATGACATCAAATCAGGCTCAATAATGATTGATGGTGTTGATGTTAGAGATATTGAATTAAAATCATTAAGAGATAATATCGCCATTGTTTTTCAAGACAACTTCTTATTTTCAGGCACCATCAAAGAAAACATTGTTTTGGGTAACAAAAAAATAAGCAAAGCAAAAATTGATGAGGCAATAAAGTCCGCTTGCCTAGAAGACTTTATTAACACATTAGAAAAAGGCTTAGACACAGAAATCGGCGAAAGAGGCGTTTTGTTATCTGGTGGCCAAAAGCAAAGAATCGCCATTGCCAGAGCTTTCTTAAAAGATGCTCCAATCGTAATTTTGGATGAGGCAACATCTGCTCTTGATAACAAGTCAGAGGCTGTAGTGCAAAAAGCCATTGAAAACCTAATGCAAGACAGAACTGTTTTTGTAATTGCTCACAGACTTTCAACAGTTAAGAACGCAGACAAAATTGTTGTTATCAACAATGGCGAAATAGCAGAAACAGGCACACACAGCACCCTTCTAAAAAAAGAAGATAGCGTATATGCCTCATTATATAAAACCCAGCTTAAATAGGAGTGCACATTATGCCAACTTATTATATTGTTAGTGGTGGTTTTGACCCTATTCATGAGGGGCATATAGCAATGATACTAGCCTCTGCTCAGAGCTCTGACGGTGTGATTGTATTATTAAACTCTGATGATTGGCTTGTTAGAAAAAAAGGCAAAAACTTTCAAAATTATACAACCAGAAGCTCTATTTGTGCCGCCCTTAAAGGCGTGGTAGATGTTATTTGTTTTGATGACGCAGACGATTCAGCCTCAGACGGCATAAAAAAAGTGCGCGCAAAATATCCAAATGCAAGTTTGGTCTTTGCCAATGGTGGTGATAGGGGCAAAGATAACATCAGAGAAGGTGCCGTGTGCAAAGCTTGCAACATAACTCTAAAGTTTGAAGTAGGTGGCGACTATAAGGCAAACTCATCATCTTGGATATTAAATAAATGGTATGGAGAAAATAAATGAAGCTTCTATATAAAAAACAAAAAAACAATAAAGTTAAATATTATTTTTTAGGAATCCGAACTTTTTCAAAAAAAATTAAAGAAAAAAAAATGGCCGAAAAAGAATTTAATTCTTTTATTGACCAAAAGCCATCAAGAAGCTTGTCAAGTTTTTTAACCGTCCTTAAAGATAGCAGAAAAGCATTAGTTGCAATGAATAAAAAAGGCGTTGAACAAACACACATATATCTGCCATTTCTTTTCAAAAACACAGAGCTTTCTTATGTTAATACAATTGAGGATGAGTATCTTATTGATTCTGTTTATTTCTGGGGAATGAAGCCTTTAGATGCAAATTTGATATCTGCTTATTATTGCAAAAAAAACAAAGCCTCAAAACTTATATTAGAAGATGGCTTTTTAAGAAGTGCCACAACATGGGTTGATCGCAGCGTTGATGCCAGATATACATCAGATCTTTCTTTTACAATAGATGACATGACATGTTATTATGACGCAACTCAAGAATCAAGGCTTGAGCAAATGTTAAATGACAAAACATTAATCATCACAGAAGAACAAAAACAAAGAGCAAGGCGCTGTATTGATAAAATTGTCGACACACATTTAACAAAGTATAATCACCAGCCTATCTACTCTCCAAGCATTGGCAGAGAAGGCGCAAAAAAAGTATTAGTAATTGATCAAAGCTATGGTGATCTTAGCATCCCCAAAGGGCTTGCTGATGACAAAACTTTTGAGGATATGTTGCAAGCCGCAATAGACGATAACCCAGATGCAGACATCATCGTAAAAATTCATCCAGATGCGCTTGCTCAAAAACACTTGGATAAAAAACTGGGATATTATACAGAGGTTGAGCAAAAAGATAATGTATATTTATTGGCAGAGCCTGTTAACCCTATTTCTTTATTAAAATATGTAGACAAGGTTTATGTCTGCACAACTCAGTTTGGTTTTGAGGCCTTAATGTGCGGCAAAGAGGTTCATGTTTTTGGTATGCCATTTTATGCCAATTGGGGCTTAACAAATGATAGGCAGGCTTGCAAAAGAAGAAAAAACAAAAGAAGCCTTGAAGAAGTCTTTTATATTTCATACATACTTTATAGTTTTTATGTTAGCCCAAAAACACAAAAGCTGTGCGAAATAGAAGATGTTATGGAGTACCTATTAGAGCTCCGTGAAGAATATTTTGATAAGTTTGGAGTAAGAAATGAACTTAGCAAAAACTAAAACTACTGACAGAATATTATCTATTGATTTCCTCAGATTTTTTGCAATATTTTTGGTCACAGGATTTCATCTAGGGCGCTTTATTGGCTTTTATAATTTCTCAGGTATTTCTTATTTATTTAAAGACGCTTTTACAGTTGGATCACTAGGGTGTGAAATATTTTTTGTTGTTTCTGCATATTGTATGTGCATTAGCTATAATAAAAAATCATCAAAATTTGATTTCTGGAAAGCAAAATTTATAAACATATACCCAACTTACATTTTTGCTTTAATTTTTTGGATAGTTTTAGTTAAAAACGGTGTTACTTCAAAAAGCGCAGATTTCTTTGATATTGCAACACATGCTTTGCTTATACATAACTTATTCCCATCAACTTTTTATTCTATCAGTGGTGTGTTTTGGTTTTTAGGGGCGTTATTTAATTTTTATTTGATATTTCCGTTTGTTTATAGTTTTATAAGCAAAAAACCTTTGTTTTCTTTACTTTTATCAGTGATATTACATTTTGCCATTTTATTTTGTGCAGAAGTCACGAACCTCAAAAGCCCTGTTCTCTTAAAATCTATTTTTATATATATGCCGTGTTTTGTTTGTGGAATTTTGGCATATGAAGGAAGATTGAGATTTAAAAATAGCTTGCATAATATTGTTTTATTGTCATTAGGTTTGTTTTTGCTTTTTGTCGTCTCTCCCTCAGACCTTCGAGCTTATTTTCCAATATCATTAGGCAGCACTTACGGCGTCACAGTTGGGGTATTATGCTCACTAGGGTTTATTAATAACAATAGTATCTTAAATAAGCTACCAGATGTCGGCATTCGTTGTATTAGTGTTATTGCTCAAACAAGTTTTTCTATATATTTATATAACTATATATTTTACATTGCCAAACCTGCAGTCCAAAATGGTCTTGCATTGTGGATATATATGTTAGTTGTTTTTTCTTTTGGTATTTTTATGTATAATATAGTTGAGAAGAAAAATAAATCGTTCTTTGGAGGTCGCAAAAATGAGTGTTAAAATAAAAATTTCAGTTATAATTCCAGTTTATAATGTTGAAAAATATTTGAAAGAATGTTTGGATAGTGTTGCTAACCAAACATTAAAGGATATTGAAATTATTTGCATCAATGATGGATCTCCTGATAATTCTTTGGCCATTCTTGAAGAATACGCAAAAAATGATAACCGCATTGTTATCATAGATAAGGAAAACCAAGGGGTGGGCATTGCCAGAAACGACGGCATTAAAAAAGCAACAGGTGAGTTTATCGCATTTTTAGATCCTGATGATAAATACGCTTCAGATGATGTTTTAGAAGCTTTATATAGCGGGGCAAAAGACAACAATGTTAATATTTGCGGTGGTGAGCTCTTGCTTATTGATGAAAAAGGGGAGCTTATAAAAACAAAAGAGGGCAATAAAACAGG
>CAYJOO010000043.1:0-9266 GCA_964371845.1 uncultured Azospirillaceae bacterium
AGCCAAGAGATGCCATTTTTTCAGCTGAAAAGCCATGACTGTCAAAAACAACTTTTGCTTTGTTGTTTAAGGCATCAAAAAATCTTTTTGACTGAAGATCTGAAACCTCTGGGATTTCATTTATTTTAGCTTCTTGCATAAGCTTTTGGTATTCACCTTTTGTAAACATTTGCGTGCCTTCTGGAACCTGATCTCTGCTTACAGATATATAGTTGCCGTTTGCATCTTTTATGATAGCTGTGTCTTTTAACTCAGCCTCTCGTAATGCTGCCAAGTGTTCTTCTGGAGTTTTTGCACCACTAATATCTAAGCCCTCGCCTCTTTCAACGCTGATGTAGTTGCCGTCTTTGTCTTGAATAACAACTGTGTCTGAACTCTCTTCAAATGCGTTTGATGCAGCCTTTGCAGCGCTTGATGCAACGCTTGCAATGTTCTCTTTGATATTTTCTGCAAGCTCTGTTTCAAGAAGCTCTTGACCAACCAAAGCAGCCCCTGCTGTAGCAAATGCTGCTATACCAGCCTTTCTGGCTTGTGATCTTAACTGTTTTTTTTCTATTGCATTGTTGGATCTGAATGCTTTGAGCTGAAGAGTTTTCCACTCATTTACCCCTGATGCCACTGCAACAGCTGCTTTTGCCCCTCTCTTCCACCATTTTGATACTGACGATGTATCCATACCAAGTGCATTGTCTTTCATATCTACTCCCAAGCTAGAAGCAACCTCATTGCCACCAACTGCAGAAGATAAATTATCCAAGAAACCTAAGGTTTCTTCTAATGGCAAACTCCCTGCTGAAACTACAGACAGAATTGAGCTGGCACCTGCAATCATTGCCTTGTTTCTTTCTGATTTGTTTTCATTTAAATATGCACCAAAATGCTTTGCTGTTGTTTTTCCAGCTTTTTTATCTTCTTTATATTGAGTGTGCAAACTTTTGAAAGCGTTATATGTTTTTACACATGAATATGCCGCGAGGCCTGCTGGGCCTGCAGACAAACCGATTGCGCCGGTTATGGCAATATTTCTTGCTATTGTGTATTTTGCGCCATATTTTTTGGTTAATCCTTCATCTAAACTTTTGGCTTTTTGAATAAACCCCTTAAGGCCAGTTTTTTTGGCAGTTTTTTCATTATAGGCTTGGATTGCAGCAAGAGAGCCATAAGCAAATTCTGGCTTTAAGTCTACTTTTGCAGCAGATTGCAAAAGAGCTTTGGCCTGAGCATGAGTTATTGGAGCTCCTCTTGAGGTTGCTGACTTTTGGTTGATAACTGCTGATACCAAACAATTTTCTACAGCTGTATTAAAGTTGTCTTCAAAAGCTCTTAATTTGTCTGCATCTGACATTGCAAAATAGTCAGGGTCATTAAAACATTCAAGCTGTGTGGCCAATCTTGCTTGCTCAGATATGTCTTTTTTGAAGTCCTTTGCAAGTAATTTATCTTTTTTATCTTTGGGTAAGATATTTATGTTATCTAACATTTTGCTGATTTCATCAGTACTTTTTGGAGAAAAAGAGTTTGATGTTTTTGCAAGGTCTTGTTGTAGCAAACCTTTTAAGGTTGCATCCTTTTCTATATTATCTTTGACAAAATCGGCTATCCAGCTTGGAGTTAACATTGTTGGCAAAGATGGATCTTTTGCTCTTTCTTCATCCAGCTTGCTTTTTAGGTATCTTTCTAATTCTAATAACATGGCGTATCTCCAAAAATGTTTATGTATATAATATATAATACCATATAATTAATATAAAGTAAACACCTTTTTTGGACAAAAATTATTGTGAATTTTTTATTGTGATT
Organism: uncultured Azospirillaceae bacterium; assembly: GCA_964371845.1. Lineage (GTDB taxonomy): Bacteria > Pseudomonadota > Alphaproteobacteria > RF32 > CAG-239 > JAWXUC01. The sequence goes on from CAYJOO010000043.1 coordinate 1,801, forward strand.
ATTCTTTGATTGTCGCTTTGTGAAATTTCTATTTTTGTGTATTCTTGTGGCATGTAGTTGCCAAGCTTTGATGGCCACTCAATCAGGCATACGCCTGCATACAGGGCGTCTTCTATACCGAGTTCAAACAGCTCTTCTTGGTGTTTTATTCTATATAAATCAAAGTGATATATTTCAAAGTCTTTTGCCTCATATGTTTGCAAAAGGGTGAATGTAGGACTTGGAACCTCTGTATCTTGCCCGCATAAAGCCTTTATAAAAGCTCTTGAAAAAACAGATTTGCCAACGCCCAAAGTGCCATATAATAAAAATCTGTCACCTTTTTTGGCTTGCAATGCAATTTGTGAGGCAATCTGTGAGGTTTCTTGTTCTGAGTTTGAGATGTATTGCATTAGAATCCAAATAGTCCTTCTTTTTTTCTGCTTTTTTTCTTTTGAACATGCTCTTCAACATTTACGTCAACTTTTAGGTTTCTAAAGTTTCTCCAATCTGCAGGGCGATAAAACTGACCTTGCCAAAGCCCTCTTCTGCTTGAGTTTGCAACGTTTTCATATGCTTTGTATATTCCACCGCCTTCTGTGGTTGCAACTGACCAGCCAGCATTTGTGGTGGCGGCTGCGATATCATATTCGCCAAGAAAGCAAACACCAACTGCGTTTGATTGTGCATCCATGCTTATAATGTGGCATCTTACCTCATAGTCTGATAACCAACTTTTTAACCATGCTGCGGCTTGTCTGCCACATTTATAAGAACGCCCTTGCTTATTTGAGCAGGTTTGCCCTATATCTGGAGAGTCTATGCCAAACAACCTTATATATTGACCACTATTAAGCCTTAAGACATTGGCTTTTATAACCTCAACTGGGGTTGAAATCGATGGATACTGCATTGGGTTGAAGCCTTGTGTTTGAGGCTGTGCCTGAGCTTGTGCTTTTTCTTGAGGGCTAGGTTCTTTTTTTTGTGGTGAGGGCATTGATTCTGTTAACATTGGAACAGTTGAGACGCTATCACTTGTTTCTATTGCTCCTCTGGAGCCCCCTAAAAATGATTTTAGTCTGTTTGGTGCAGACGATACCCCGTCTGCAAAAGCACCTATGGCATATAATATAAACAAACAAATGGCAGCCGTGATTACAATAGAGCCAAAACAACCAATGGCGCGCCACAGCATCTTGCCAAAAACAACCAAAATTACAATACCGACAATCAACGCCAAAACCCCTGCCCCTTGCATTGCAAGGCTTGAGCTTTGAGTTCCGCTACCGCCAATGGCGATTAATGAGATTGCAGCTATTGCTGTCATAATTCTTTTAAGAAATGGCATTGTGTTCTAACTCCTCTGGGCTAAATTCACTTGTTTCATCTTCATACTCTATACCTAGTTTTGAAAGCATGTCTTCATTAATATCTTCTCTTTGGGCAATTATCCAGTCTGGAACATTTGCAGATGGTGGTATCTTCATTTTTGCCTTCATTTCTTTGTCCCAGAACCAACGAGGTGCATCTGCTTTGATTGGCTTGTCAATATAACCTTGAACCAAGACAACTTGCTTTTCAACAGGCATTGACAACAAGTCTGATGCAGAAATAACAGAAACACCTTGAAGCTGATACGTTACATTTTTTGCAAAAGGGTTTGATCCTTGGGCGCTACCAAATGCGCCTTCTGTTTTTGAGTAAGAGTTTGTTTGAACTGTTTTGTTACCAATCATTTTTGAAAAACGTTGAGCAGTGTTTTCATTATTTTGAGATAATATTACTTTTACGGCGGTGGTTGATATTACTGTTTCAAGATCATCTTTGCCATACTTGCCTGAGATTTGGCCAAGATCTTGTCCGATTAAGAGATATGATATTTTTTGACCACGACCCACGGCTGGCCCTGTGATAACCGCCTGCAGTTTTGGCATAGTTGGGAACTCATCGAGCACAAAGATAACTGGGCAAGGACCCATTTTGCCATCCGTTGGGTGAACATCATTTGGTTTGTTGGCAATTAAATAGTTGCTCATAAGATCAATGAAAAGAGCATTAATCACGTTTAAGGCTTTTGCATCTACTTGGTTGATTGATAGATAAACAGAAATAGGTTTCCACTGACCGGTGATTGGGTCTTTCATCCCTCTTAAGTCTTTGAAGTTTATATCAGAAAAAGATGTTCTGGCAACAACTGCTGAGTTCTTAAAAATTCTGATACCCTGCAGACCTGTTGAAAGAACTGAGCCGCGTTCTTTTTCTGGCATGGCAGAAAGTTGTGAAAGCTCCACCTTGCAACGCTGCGAATAACCAAATTTGTTTGCTTCTTCAATTGCGGCGTCAAGTAGATCTCTCATTGGGTCTGACATTGCAGCCATCTGATCACCTTCTTCTATTCTGCGTTTTATGTCTTGTGACTGCTTGATTTGTGACTCTGTTAGCCACTCAAGAATCATTGCTATACAAGCTTCTCTTCCGATCCATCTATCTGGAAGAAGTGACCATGTGCCAATTGGAATGTAATTGTCTATGTTTAAGGTGCCTTGTCTTAAGTTTTGGATTGCAACCAAGGCCTGAGGGTCATTCATCTCTGCATAATAACCTTCTAAAACCCTTTTGTCTTCTGCATCTAGTTTGTTTTCATAAACTCTGCCTATGAAATAATCATTGGCTCTGGCTTTTTCACACTTATAACATATAAACTGCAATAAGCCGATCAAAGCACTTCGACCGGCGTTTGCCCAGTGTGCATTATCACCTTTGGCATCTTCAACCAATGTATTACACATTGAGTCTATATACATATCTCTGCCTGAGCCTGGGGCTGGCAATGCGTTTGGAGAAATTGGGTTCCATGATGGAAAATAAATGCCATCTTGTGGCTTGTCTTCCTCACCCCAGTTAATAATAAAAACAGGTCCCTCTTTGGCCCTAAAGCCAGAGGTTTGATAACAAAGTTCTGGTTTGGGATCGTTTATAATAAGGCTCATGCCTGGGGAGTTTAAGATTGTTGGAATAACAACCCCAACAGTTTTACCTGTACCAGGAGGAGCACAACAAAGAATCGACAGAGTTTCATGCATCTTTAAGTAACGACCCTTAAATTTGCCAATAACACAACAAAAACCTTTGGGCTCAAAAAGACCCATTTTTTTGATATCTGCCTCAGTTGCTATGCGACCTGCACCATGAATGTTTGACTGAAACTTGTGTGGATTTGTATAAATGCCAACAGCAAGAACGATAGGAGAAACAATAAAAGGAAGTGTGGGCACCCACATTGCCAAAGAGAAGCTCCCGCTTTGAGAGCTTAATTGTTGCATCCAGTTCCAATATCTTGAAAATAAGTATGATGGTTTTTCAAAAACAGTTACAAAAAATTTTGAGGCCTGAGAAAGTGTTGCTTGAGAAAAGCCCTCCCCTATTAAATACCCCAAAGGAAGAGCAATTAATGAAAATATTATTAAAGATGCTATAAATAATAAAACAGAAACCGTCGTCCATCTTACGGCATCATTGTATTCTTTCCACTCTTCTCCACTTTTATCAATCGACATTAATTTGCACCTCTAAGTATTTTTTTTAATTTTTCTGCATCTTCTTTTGCCATTCTACTTTCTGCTTCTGGCAATGTTTTTGAAAATAGGGGTAGTTCTTTTGGGGTCCCTCTATCTATTCTTGTTACGCTTGCGCCCATATTCTTCCATATGTCTAGCATATCTTCTGCGTTTATGATATTGTTCATTTGATTAACGACAATGGCCTCTATTTTTTGAGGGAAATGTGTTTGATCAATTTTTTCTATAAGTGTTTCTTTGGCAACATCAACTCGTCTTACTGGAGAAATTCTGTGAGAACTCTCAGAGAACCACAGTGGCTCTTCTCCATTGAATTTTTCTTCATCTGCAAGCCAGTCTCCGTGCTCTTTGTCTATTAAAAGCAACACAATTCTGTCTTGCGAGTATGCAACAAAGTCTATCATTGTGCTTTTGATTGAAACAGATGGAATGTATCCGTAACCTTTTTCTTTTATGATATCTATGATTGAGCTAGATGATCCCTTTTGTTGCTGTGGTTTGTCTTTTGCAGGGGGCTCTTTTTTGTTTGATTTTTCTTTTGCCTCATGTTGTTTTTTTGGAGAGCTCTTTGCATCTTTTTCGTGGCTTTGTTTTTTTTGTGTTGGCTTTGGCTCTTTCTTTGGCTTTTCAATAGGTGCGTCTAGGTCAAAATTAAAGTCATCATCATTATCATCAAAGTCAAACAAAGAATGCTCAAATGATGAGGCTGATTTTTTTGGTGCAGTAGGCAAAGCTTGTACCGCCATAGGAGCTTTTGCAGTAGGAACTTTTTTGGTTTCTGCATATTTTTTGCTAGGCGCTGACGAGCCATCCCTTGCTGGAGGACGAACCTCTTTATGCGACTTTTTCTTGGAGACTGTTTTTACGGCAATCTTGTTTGCAACAAACCTTGTTTTGTTTGAGATAATACTGTTGATAAACTTGAGAGGAAGCCCAAAGATTGATTTGAAGATTTTGCCATATTTAACCATGGAAAGAGCTGCCCAACCAGTCAGCCAAAGAGGAATTGATGTTAATAATATTAATACAAAAGCCCACTCTTTTGCTTGATTGACAACCCAACCACTAAGCCAATAATCTCTTACATATATCCAGTGTCTAATATTAAGGATGTCAAAACGCCAGTTTTGGTATAAGATAACCCTAACGCCCTCTAAAAAGAAAACGCTCCAAAATAAACCAACGGTTATTATCTTTATTAATATAAAAAACGACTTCAAATATATTCTCCACTACATTTTTGCTTATTGTACTTATTAAAAGTTAATTATTGGTTAGTTTTTCTCTGACTGCTTCTCTTATGGTTTGAGAGGTTTGTTTTGATGCATCAAGATCGGGCTTTAAATCTGCCAGCATTTCCTTTCTGCTTTGGCTTCTGCCAATGTTTTTTAAGATTATTCTTTCTTGTGCTTTGTCATACATTTTGGCCTTAAGACTGTTGTATTTGTGCAAAGGGTATAGCAAAACTGCAGAAAAGCTTTTTTTATATAAAAGCCTCCACATTAAAATGTAGAGTATTGGGGTAAAGGCAATTAAGGCTATAAAATAATAGTCTTTTGCAGTGCTTATGGAGCCACCGCTGTTCCAAAAAGCAGATATAGTTTGCCAATCTTTTGCAGAAAATATACTAAAGCTAAAAATGTTATAAAAAAACAAGTTGCTTATGTATGCAAAAGGATAAATAAGAATTGCAAAAGCAATAAAGGCCTTAAATACTTTCTTCATTATCTGCCATCACCCCTATCGTCTAAGAATTTGCCTGCAGAGAAGTTTGTTTCTCCACTTCTTTGAGCAAGAATTCTTGATTTTGTTCTTCTTACGCCTTCTCTTCTTTCAGAATTGCTAAGTTTTGGCTCTTTGAATTTTTCTGTAAACCTTGTATGCTTGCCATCTTTGTCTTGATAAGAACCCTTTTTTTCCAGCTCTACTTCTGCCTCAATTAAATATGAGTCAATACCAGCTGAGCGGCAGAATTTTTTGAAGTTGTTCTTCATAAAGGCTGAGCCACCTGCGGCTTTTTCTCTTTCATCATCAAAGGCTTTTGATGCTGTTCTGCTCATATTTTCAAACTGGCTTATTTTTCCGTCTTTTTCTAGAAGTATTGTTGGGTCTTTTTTTACTGTTTTGTATAACGCCTCTTCTATTATAGCTCCTTCATAGTCAAAAAGGTTTTTAACAGCCTCATCATTATCAACAAAATTGATGTCTTCAAACTGTTTTGAGCCTCTTTCTTGCTTGTCTAGTATTTTTGCAGCAGTACCCTCTAATACCATTATTTTTTTGTTTAATGATGCTGCAAGCATTTTTTCTGCTAATGCATTTTTTTGGTCGTCTGTAAAGGGTGCTCCCTCAGCTTCTTTTATTTGTCTTTGGGCATTAAATTGCTTTATAAACTCCTCAGGAATATGCTCAACAGCTTTTGCTTCTTCTGGGGTTCTTTGATCAACAGGTTTTTCCATAGCTTTTACGATGTTATTGGTTTGTTGAATAACATATGCGTTCTTTACAATTTTTGCCACTTCTTCATCTGATTTTCCGCCACATTCTGCTGCAACCTTGTCTCTTAATTCTGGCGACAGGCCTTTTATTTCATCAAGATTACCTTTGTTTATTATGGTTTCCATAGTGTTTGCCATAACCTCTTTTGAAGGAGCAAATGATTCTTTTATTTTTTCTGTTTCTGAAATTATGTGTTTGTTTAATTTTTCTGCCAGACGGCCCCTTGGTGAGTTGCCTTTGTTTGCAGCAACAAAGTTTCTGCGGTCTTCAATGCTTCTATCCAACCACTCCCAAGTTCTTACAGCTCCAAGCTCCATAGCACCAATTGCTTTGTTTGCGGCCCAGTTCAAACCACCGATATACCACTCTTTGAACATATATTGAATAATATCTTCTTCTTTAAAAACGTCTTCTTTTTTGGGTTTGTAGTCTGCTGGCGCTTTTTTTCTTTTTATCTCGCCAGGATTTTTGTTTTCAATAGCGTTTGTTACTGTTGCGTTTTCAACAATATCTAACGTATCCTTGTTTTTGTTATGAAGGTCTTGAGCCTCTTCTATTGAGAGGGTTTTGTTAATTTTTTCAAGAAGCTCAGCAGCACTCATTCCCTTTGGTGGAAGAGGTGCTTTTTGCTCAAATCCGCCTTCTTTCAATCTTTTTTCATCCAAAACGAATTGCATTGTTGGTTTGTTTTCTGCCATGGTAATACTCCTTATTTTTTATTATAGTATCATAAAATTAAGATAAAGTAAAGATTTTTTTTGTCTATCTTGTTTTTGTCGTTTTTTGCTTGCAAGAAAGTGAATTTTGTGATATTATATAATCTGAAAAAAATTATATACGTATTATTCTGTTTGCTTGTTTGAAATTATATGCGTATTTTTATAAACAAAACAAGACATAGAAAAGCCATAAAAATATGGAGATGCTAGTAAATATATGGCAGTGCCTTTCATCAATCGTAGGTATTGTAATTATCATTATAATATTCTGCGTCTTTGTAAAAAGGCCGGGCGCTATAATCCCCGCTTTTTTGTGGGGAGTTGCAACCTTTCTGGCATGGTCGCTTTTTGCTGGCTGTGGTATTTGGTTGCTTTTAAAAATAATTATAATAGGGTTTCCTGCTTTTATAACAGGTGTTCTTATATTAAGAGTTTTTGGGCTGATAGATTAATTTCTATCAGCTCTTTTTGTTGCAAAAAGGGGCTTTTGATGCCCCTTTTTTTTATGATTTTGGTTGATAGCAATTGCAATGGCAAACGCCTTTTTCTGCAATGTCTTTTTGACATTGTTCTGAGATGCAAAATCTGGCTGCGTTTTGCCCATCGCATGGACACCTTTCCCACTCAGCTTCACCGAACATCATGTTTTTTGCTCTGGCAATTTTTTCTATATTTTTTGTTGGCTCAACGC
>CAYJOO010000044.1:0-359 GCA_964371845.1 uncultured Azospirillaceae bacterium
AAACTTGAGATGCGTCTGTATCATCCAAAAGTTTTCTTATTTCTGCAACAGTTTTTCTTGGAATAATTGCGCCTTTAACGTCTTCTGCTCCTTGTGGAAGTTGAGATTCTACACATGCTAGTCTATGACCGTCTGTTGCTACAACACGTAAGACTTTTTCTTCACCATCTTTTTTTGCATGAACATAAATTCCGTTTAAGTAGTATCTTGTTTGCTCTGTAGAAACTGCAAATTTTGTTTTATCAATACAGCTTTTAGCTCTTCTTTTTCCATTGTAAAATTAATTGGTAGTTTGTCTGATGAAATTGCTGGGAAGTCCTCTGCTGGGATTGTTTGCAAAGAAAACTTTGAGCGAGCTG
>CAYJOO010000044.1:369-9245 GCA_964371845.1 uncultured Azospirillaceae bacterium
TGACAAGCCGCCTTTTTCATCAGGATATGCAAGCTCAATTTGTGAACCGTCAGATATTTTTCTTACTATGTCATATAACATATGAGCTGGAGCAGTGATAGCACCTTTTTCTATGGTTTGAGCGTCTGTGATTTCTGTGATTTCTGTATCCATATCTGTTGCCTTAAAGCTGATACCATCACCCAGTGCCTCAATTTTTATATTTGCCAACACAGGGATTGTGTTTCTTCTTTCTACAATTGACTGCATATGGCTAAGTGTTTTTAATAAATTTGCTCTTTCAATTATGATTTTCATTTTAAATATTCTCCTTGATTCCCACAATACACTAAAGATTCTAAAGTTTAAAACTTTTTTTTGGGTTATTAAGAAGATTCTTTTGCCTTGCAAATAAAACAATTGCCATTATAAAGAAATAAAAGAAAGGAAAATTGATATGAGTGATAATATACCAAATTGCCCAGTATGCGGCAGTGATACAACTTATTTTGATGGCTCTCTTTTTGTGTGCCCAATGTGTGGACATGAATGGAGTGGAGAAGCAAATGCTGCTGATGAAGATACTACAAAAGTTGTAGATGCAAATGGCAACACATTGGCTGATGGAGATAGTGTGGTGGTGATTAAAGATCTTAAAGTAAAAGGCGCATCAACCCCTGTAAAACAAGGAACTGTTGTTAAAAACATTACCCTAACAAACGAGGCTGGGCACAATATATCTTGCAAAATTGCAGGATTTGGCGCAATGAATTTGAAATCTGAATTTGTAAAAAAAGTATAAGGTAATAATTTTATGTTTGCTGTGTTAATGGTCTTATTGTCCAGACTTTTTTATGCTGGCTCAAATATTATGGACGCCCATGTTGCAAGCAACATATTAAAAAAGCTCTCAACCATTGTGTTTTATAATGGAATTACAAATGTTATTGCATTGCCGATTTTGTTTATGATCGGCATGCCTCAATTTGGTGGCATTAGCAAAGAAGTTGCTTTTTTGATTTTGACGGTTTCTGCTATTGAGGTATTGTACCAATTTCCGTATTATAAGGCATTAAAAACTATTGACACATCCATTGTTACGGCAATGTTTTCTTTGGGCAAAATAATAATCCCTGTTTTGGCATATTTTATGATTGGTGAAAAACTACAAACTCATCAATATATTGGTTTTTTTATTGTCATCATATTTAATCTTATACTTAATACTAGTTTTTCAAAAGAATCAAAATATAAGCTGGTATTCAACTCGGCATTTTTTATGATGCTTGCAATCTCAATTTTGTTATCATTTCAAGGAGTGTTTAATAAAAAAGCATTGTTGCAAATTGATTGGATTACGTTTTATTTTTGGAATGTGATTATATCCAGCGCATTAAGCTTTGGCATTCTTTTGCTGCCAAAAGCCAGAAAAGATATCATCAGCACTGCTCCAATATTTATTAATAAGTGGAAGATTTTTATATCAATGGAGATGCTAAACCAAGGAGGCGCCTTATTTGGTGTTTTTGCTCTTAGCCTTTTGCCAGTTGTTGTAATGAAGTCAATTAGCTCAATGCAACCAATCATAGTACTGCTGCTAGGGGTTGTTTTGCAAAAAATTTGTGGCACCAGCTTCAAAGAAAGCATTGGCAAAAATGATGTTATTAAAAAAACAATCTGCTTTGCCTTTATTATCTTTGGAGTTGTATTAAGTGTGATTTAGAACTTGCGTTTTTTTGCCTATATGTTAACATTTGCTTATTCAGATGATTATTAACCAATTAAACCTTTTTAGCTATGGGACGATTTAAGAGAAGCAAAAAGGCAGCACAAAATAGAGCTGCAACAGCAAAGCAACTTGCATTTGAGCAAAAAACAAAAAACATTACTGACAAAGCAAAGTTCTCATTTAGGTCTGCTTTTTCAGTAGCTGCAAGTAATAACTCGTTTGAGTTTTTCTATAAAGGGGAGAGCCTTGGAGCTTTTGACTTTGAGGTTAAGCACCACTTTAATATAAGAGATTATTTGTTCTTGCAAAAAGAAAATGATAACAAATGGGTTTGCTACTATAAAAAAGAAAAACTCATGGAGTTTGATGAAATGCGAGAGCGATTTGGCCTTAAAAAAGTTAATAGCACAACCTTTATTGTATACTATTTTAACGACGTCTCTGAGAATATTGATGAGATATACTGCAACGAGATTAAAGAGCATTGTAACGGCTGGGCGTTTGACCTTGGAAATGGAGAATACATCATTGCAGAATCTTTGTATTCTTTTTCATACAAGACAATTGAGAAGGTTTTTTGTGCAAAAAATATGATATGGCTTTCTCACTCAAAAAATTGTAGCACCGCAAAAAAAGTGGATGCTTATATATCGCTGGGAGGCGGCAGATTTGCCTTCCTTGGAGAAGCAAGTCCACGAATGAAGCATTGTGCGAAAAAGAAAATAAAGTATTACAAGAGTTGGCAAATGCTGCGACAACCCATAGAACTAATCTCTTATTTTTTAAGAGAGAGATAAACAAACTAAAAGCGCTTTTTTATAAAGCGCTTTTTTGTTTGGTAAGAGATTTTTATTTTTCTTTTTTGATGATAAGGCCTTGCTTGCGAAACTCTATTATACAATGTGACAATGTGAATTTGGTAAACTTTTTTGCACTATGAATATCTTTATATAACTTTTCCAAGGCGCTTAATCTTGGCTTGTATACCTTGCCGCCAACCTCTGATAATGCGTGAGCCAAAACTCTTAGGGCCATTTCTTCATGCAGACTTAAAAAAGCCTCTTTATTAATAATTAACGAGCCGTCTTTTGCAACAACATTGTTTGCAAAAAAATTTGCAACTTCTTTTTGAAAATAATCTTTGGCTCTTTGCATATTGTTTGCACAAAGGATTATTCTGTCTGCACTTAAGCCAATTTGTTTTTCTAACTTTGGTAAGAGTTTTCTTAATTTGACCCTTAAAAAGGAATCGTCAAAATTCATTTTATCATTAACCCATTTTATTTTTTTTGCCTTTAGATATGCTTCTAAATCTTTTTTATCTGTTGTTAAAAGTGGGCGGATAATATTTATGCCATCTCTGGTGCTTTGCTTTTGCATTGAGGCAAGCCCATCAACGCCAGACCCCCTAATTAAGCGCATAAAAAAGGTTTCTGCCTGATCACCTTTGTGGTGACCTAAGTATAAATCTTTTATCTGATGCGTGTGGCAAAATTCTGTCATCAGCTTATATCGTGCTTCTCTTGCTTTTTCTTCTATGGCGGTTTTGGGCTTTTTGCCCTTCCACTCTAAAATGTGATGTTCAATGCCGTATTTTTGCATAATTTTTGCAACGTATAGCACCTCTTTTTGAGCTTGTTTTCTGAGCCCATGATCAACACTAATTGCAACTGGAGAGAAACCTTTTTCCTTAAGCATTAGAACCAAGGCCAAACTGTCTGCCCCTCCTGAAACACCAACTGCTATTTTATCATTTGCACTCAAGTTTTTTTGCCTCTGCTGCTGCCTTGTCTAAGATTGTCTTCTCTGCTTTTGGAAACTCTTTTGGCATTGATGAAAATGCTGCACAAGCCTCATCATTTTTCTTTAATGAAACCATGCTCAAGCCAAGCTTTAACAAGCTATCTGCCCCTTTATTTGAGCCTTTAATTTGATAACCTTTTGCAAAAGCGATTGCTGCTTTTTTATAATCTTTATTAACATAATACACCTCACCTAGCCAATACTGTGCATTGCCGAGCAATTTGTCCTCTTTAAAGTTTTGCAAAAAATAAGCAAATTTTTGCTCTGCCAAGTCATATTTTTTGGCATTTATTGCATCCATACCTTGTTGATATATTACTTTTGGATCTTTTGATTGCAATGATTGTAGCTCATCGCTGCCAACAGAATCGCCTGTGATGCTTTTTGGGGCCTTATTTGCAACTTTTGCAACAAATTTTTCTTTTGGTTTTTCTGGTGTGGCAGGAGTTTGAGCAATAGGAGAGCCTTCTAAAAGACTAATTCTCACGCCAATATCTTTGTTTATTAAGTCAATTTTTTCTTCCAACTTTTTAAGGCTATGTTCAAACTTGTCAACGCGCCCAACCAAGTCTCTAAAGTTTTCTTCAAACTCGCCTGTAAGACTTTGAGGTGTTGCAGATTGATTTTGGTACATTTGTCTTTGCAATACTGCAAGATCTTCTTTGATGGTTTCAATCTCTGATTTTGCGTGTGCTTGCATAGGCAACATCAAAAGCCCAATAAGTATAAGTTTTTTCATATATGTTCTCCTTGAGAGTTATTATAAAAAAAAACGCATTCAATACAAGAATGCGTTTTCTTTATGTGTATAACTCAATAACGATTATTGAGCAGCTTTTACTACAGTAATTGCTCTACGGTTTTGAGCCCATGCTGCTTCATTGTTACCAAGAACAGCTGGTCTTTCTTTGCCGTAAGAAATTGTAGAAACTCTAGAAGCTTCAACACCGTTAGATACTAAGTATCTTTTTACAGCGTTTGCACGTCTTTCACCAAGAGCTAAGTTGTACTCACGAGTACCTCTTTCATCGCAATAACCTTGAACAACAGCATTTACGTTTTTGTTGTCTTCTAACCATTCAACTTGAGTGTCTAATACTTCTTGAGCATTGTTTGACAAAGAAGAACTGTCATAAGCGAAGAAGATTCTGTCTTCTGCGTTTCTCATAAAGTCACGAGCTTCTTTGCTGTCGCATTCGCCACCGCCAAAAAGACCGCCACCAGAGCCCATGCTTGAGCAACCAGATAACAATGCGATCGCACAAAATAAGCCTACTAATTTTTTCATGTTTTTTCTCCATATATGGTTATATTATAATTAACTTCTTAAATCTAAACAATAAAAGTTAATTTTTCAATAATTATTTTTGCAAAAATAAAAAAAATGTTAATTACTTATTAATAAAAAGCTTGTAAAATTATTAGAAGCTGCTTATAAATTGTGCATGGAGATTTGAAGATGAAGCAAAACATATACGCATTATATCAAGAAAAAAAATCAGTAAAAGTAAAGCACAGAGGCTTGGCCTCTTTGGCAACATCTTCAATGAGCAATAACAAAAAGCTTGCAGGCGTTAACAATAAATATGTGTGGCCTAGTGCTTTTTGCGCGCCAACAAAAAACACAATTATATCAAAGAAAACATGGCCCCTATAAAATGATAAGGGGAATTTTGGCATTATTTTCAAGCAAGGTAATATTCAACCCTTTTGTTTTGGCCGGCATATCGTTTGGCTTTTTCTTGAATAGCACTAATGAGCCTCAAGATCTTTTTTTAGAATTTAAGAATGTTCAAACATATATCATCATACTTTTTTTATCGGTAATATATAATGTTTTTATAAAAAAGCACTTAAAGCTTGGTGGTAGAGAAATTGACTGGGAACAAACCATAATTGCAACCATTGGCTCTTTTGCAAAATTTTTTATATCTTGCTATTTGACGATTTCATTTATTTATTTCTTATTCTTCTAAGTAGAATCATAAGAGCTCCACTACCTCCTAATGAGTTTGATGGCTGTCTTGTTTGCAAGATCAAATTTTTAACCTCTGGGTTTTCTAGCCACTTTGGCAAGGCCCCTCTTAAGACATCTCCTTTGCCTGTAATGATAACAACGCATCTTTTGTGAGCTGCATGAGACTTTTTAATAAAAGAGATGACCGCATCAAAGGCTGTATCATGGGTATAACCATGCAAATCCAAGCTTGCTTGGATATCAAACTTTTCTTTTGAAAACTTTTTTTGTGTTGAGCCATCAACGCCATTTGCTGGAGAATAAAAAGAACTATAATCCACCTCTTTTGGCGATATCTTTATTTTTTTTGCTGGCTTTTCAACAAAATGTTTTTCTTTTATGGGCTTGATGCCCTTTATTAACTCTAACCACTCTTTCATCTTAGTTATCTAAAAAATTTTCTATCTCTATTAATTGATCCAAAAACTCTTGTCTGCACTCAAGGGCTTCATCTGTTGCGCCCCAAATACTGTTTTGCCAGTTTTCTTCTAAAAGGGCTGCTTTGCAAGCTTGCTTTGCATCCACCTCTCTTTTGACAAAAGCCATTGCCAATAAAACACTCTTCATTAACAGCGCTGATTTATAAAAGGCAGTAAGCTCTTTGGTTGTTAATGAGTACATAAAACTCTTTAGTCTATGGCCAGATTGAACGTTTGATTGAGGCACGTCTATGGTGTTGGTAGTTTCTATGTTGGAGTTTAAGCTTTGAGCTGCCCACTTTAAGATTGGACCCCAAACCCTTTCTTGTATTTTTATAAGCTCTTTTTCATTGCCCCAAAAAACAAGAGTATCTGTTAATGAAAACTGAACAAGTTTTTCTATTACAGCATCTTTATTTTGCTCTATTTCTATTTGTGCGTCATATAAATCCTGCATATTCCCTCCTTAAAACATAAATTTTTGTGCTTCTTCTAGCTCCTCTTTTGTATTGATATCTGCTGGAGCATCTTCTATTAACTTAATACTTGGAACAACTTTTGCAATAATACTCATGCCATTTTCTAAGGCTCTTAATTGCTCTAATTTTTCTGCATCTTCTAAAACCCCTACTGGCAAAGAAATAAATTTTCTTAATGATTTTGCATTATAAACATAAATACCAATATGCCAAAAAGCAGAATCGGCAATGCCATCGTTATCTCTGTTGTATGGCACAACGCTTCTTGAAAAATAAACAGCTCTGCCATAATCTGCATCTTGTGCTTTTGACAACGCAATCTTTACCATGCTTGGGTCGTTTATTTGAGATTGAGATGTTATTTTCATACCAACTGTAACGATATCTGCGTTTGTTTGCTTCATTAACTCAACCAACTCAAGGTTTAATTTTGGGTCAACGTTGATACCATCTCCTTGAAAATTGACAATGATGTCATATTTTGAGCCATCTGGGTCAATTTCATCAAGAGCTTTTGCAATTCTATCTGTGCCAGATGGCAAAGATGGATCTGTTAAAATGCATTTGGCGCCAAATGTTTTGGCCTCTTCAACAATTTCAGCATCACCAGATGCAATAAACACGTCTTCCTTGTCATGCACGCTGATTGCGTGCTCATAAACATGCCTGATTAATGTTTTGCCATTTATAATAGACAATGCTTTGTTTGGCAACCTTGTTGATTTTAACCTTGTTGGTATGATAACTGCTGTTTTCATTACTGCTGACCCTTTATAAAAAACTTGATTAATAAAAATAATGTGCTATATACATCTTACGTTTATTTTAAGGATATATTATATGAAAAAAAATGCAATACTATTTTTGTTAATTTCTTTATTATTATCAGCTTGTGCAACAAATCATCATAACAATGATGAAGGCAGTCTTGAAACTTATAACAGAGCTGTGTTTGACTTTAATATGCAACTTGATAAATATATATTAAAACCAGTTGCAAAAGGTTATATAAGCATTACAACCCCAGGCATTAGGCGTTCTGTAACATCTGTTTTGACAAACATTTGGGAGCCTTTTTCTGCAGCAAACCATTTGTTGCAAGGCAATCTTCATGGAGCTAGCATAAACATAAGCAGATTTGCCATCAACACAACAGTTGGTGTTCTGGGTGCATTTGATGTTGCAAAAAGTGTTGGATTTGAGCCAGAAAGAACAGGCTTTGATGAAACCCTTGCTTTTTGGTGTATTCCTGATGGCCCATATATTGTGTTGCCATTTACAGGCCCATCAACACCAAGAACAATGGCTGCAATGGTTGTTAACAACTACGCCAATCCAGTTATTATTGCATCAAACAGCATAGATTCTGATGGCAGAAAAAATGCAGTTAAATATGGTTATGAAGCAGCAAGGGTGATTGTGATTAGAGCAAATGCAATGCCTATAACAGATGATTTGGAAAAAAACTCTGTTGATTATTACACTGCGATTAAAACATCTTTCTTGCAAAACAGAAATAAAATCAAATGCTTTTTGGGCGAAGAAGAAGTTAGCTATGACTTTGCCTTTGAAGATGAAGATTTTTAATTACAACCAACTAAATATCGGAGAATAAAATGAAAAAAATTATGTTTTGGGCAATATGCATTGCTTTTGCAACAACTAATGCTCATGCAATTGATGCAAACAAAGCACAAGACTTTGTAGAAAACCTAACACAAAAAGGGATTGAAGAGCTTGTAAACTCAAATGAAACTCAAGCCCAAAAGCAAGCAAAGTTCAAAATACTTTTTGATGACAACTTGGATTTGGACTTTATTGGCAAATTTGTGTTGGGAAGATATTGGAGAACTGCAACTCCTGCGCAAAAAACAAATTTTCTCAAAGCATATAAAGAGTATAATGTGCGCACTTGGTCTCAGCGTTTTGATGAATTTAAGAACAAGAGCTTTAAGTTTGTTGGCACAACAAAATCAAACTCAAATAATCAAATTTTTGTGGATACTCAGGTTGATATGGGTGCAGGGCAAAAACCAGCAACAGTAGTGTGGAGAGTTATGGAACAAAAAAATGGCTCTTATAAAGTTGTTGATATTATTATAGAAAATGTGAGCTTGGCGATATCTGCAAGAACAGAATATGGAGCATTTATAAAAAATAACTCAGGTGGAATTGATGCCTTAATCAAAAAACTTGAAGGCACTGAATAAGCCTTATTTTCAGACATTTAACCAGATGAACAAAATCATCTGGTTTTTTTGTATATTTTTTTTCAAAAAAAAGCTTGTCACAAACAAAATATTGTGTTATCTTAACTGAGATAAATAAATATTATTAACCTAACAAAAGACGAGTATGAAAAGACAATTATCGCCCGAAGAGGGCAAGTTTGTAAGAAAATTAAACCCTGCTGCGCGCAAATGGGCAATGCAATTGCTGCAAGCAGAAGA
>CAYJOO010000045.1:0-8999 GCA_964371845.1 uncultured Azospirillaceae bacterium
TGTTTTTTGGGATTTTTACGTCAATGTTTTTAAGGTTGTGCTCTCGCGCCCCTTTAATTGATATATATTTATTTTCAGACATATTTTATATATAGTAATTTTTTACTTGAGAGTCAACAAGAACAAAAATAATATATTTATCTAGCTGTTTTCTAAAAGCTCTTTGAGCTCTTGGTAATTGTTAACCTCGGGAATCCAGTTCATCTCATTTGGCAGGTCTGATGTAAACTCACACCTAAAACGAACAGGGTTGTCGCCAACATTTATCTCTCCTTGTTTAATTATACCATATGCACAAGTGCCTCTGCCTTTTATTTCCATAACTTCTGTAACTTTCATATAGAAGCTTTGGTTGTCGGTTGTTTTCTTTTTCATACGCATAATTTGTTATTTTTGGTTAACAATAATATTTTCATGAGATTATAATAGAATTTTTGTTTTTCTGTTAAGTTTTTTGTGTTGTGCGATTTTATGCAAAAAGTAGAGCATGGTATTTTTAAGCTTGCTTTTTTAGTTTTCTAGAAAACTAAAAAATAAGCTTATATATTTGTAAAATCTTTTTTTAGTTTATTTAGCAAAGCCTCATTAATACTCAATAAATATTTTGCGCCTGCTTTTTTAGTTAAAACAATCTTTGCGTCTTGTAATTTTTTTAGGTGAAAATTTAGAGTTGCAGGCGCAATTTTTGATTGCTCTACAAGATTGTGATAACATAAATTGCCATTATTTTCTCTGATTTTGTTTATAATTATAATTCTTTTTTGATGTGTAATTGCTTTTAATGTTTTTATTGATTCTTGCTGCATATTTGCGTCCTTATTTCTTTTTTATATTTTTTAGTTTTCTAGAAAACTAAAAAATATAATAGTACATATAAAATAGTTGTCAATGATCTTAGTTGCAAATAGTCTTAGTTGCAAATAGTCTTAGTTGCAAATAGTCTTCGTTGTTTAAAGTCGTTATCGATGGCTTTTGAACATATAGAGCAGTTGTAAATGTTTTTTAAGATAATTGATTGTTGTAAAAAGTAGCTGAATTTTAATCATCAATCATCTTTTATATTAATTGGTGCTTTATTAGGTGTTGTTTTGAAGCTATAAAAAAACGCTCCAAATTGGAGCGCTTAAGTTACTATATTTTTGACGTCTTTTCTATATAGTTGACAATGTCTTCAACTGTATAGAAACTCTCTGCTATGGCGTCTGGGATTTTAATCTCAAGCTTTTTTTCTAAAGCCATGATCATCTCAACATAGTCAAAGCTGTCCATGCCCAAGTCATTGCTTAATCTGTCTTTTAGAGAGACTGTGTCAGAGCCATTCTCTTTTTGAATTGTCTCGATGACAATTTTTTCGATCTTATATTTTCCCATAATTTGTTATTTTTGGTTAACAATAATATTTTCATGAGATTATAATAGAATTTTTATTTTTTCTGTCAAGTTTTTTTGTGGTTAACTATTCTCTAAAAGCTTGACTAATTCATTATAGCTATATACTTCTGGAATCCAGTTCATCTCATTTGGCAGGTCTGATGTAAACTCACACCTAAAACGAACAGGGTTGGCACCCACATTGATTGCTGCTTCTTGGTTATAAATCCTGTCATCAACTAAAACAGTTTCTTCTGGTTTTAAGCCATATTTGGTAAAACATTCTTTTAACATATCTTCTTTTGCGGTATCATGCATAAAAGTTCCGTGCTCAACGCATTCAATTGTCAAGATGTCTTTGACTTCTGCAAATAGCTCATTTAATAATGCTTTTTTTACTTCAACATTAAAAGTTGCAGACATTGTAAATTGCTTGTAACCAAGGCGGTCAAACTCTTTTATTGCCTCAATTGCACCATCATATAATGGGCGATTATTAAAGAATGACAAGTCTGAGGTAAAGTCTTTGTCCATCTCTGTGCCATGCTCTGGGTGAGTTTTAAGCTCTAGTGCGCCATACTTTGGCACGATTGGTAGAGCCTTGTCTAAGTCTTGCCATTTTAAGTCTTTGTATTTATCCTTCCATTTTGGGTGGTTGGTTAAAAAATTGAAATATGCAAAATTTAAGTCTGCTAAGACGCCATCTACGTCCCAAAAAATGTTTTTAATCTTTGCTTTCATAATTGTGTTCCTTTTATTTCAAACTGATTGTTTGTTGTGTCAAATATGGTTATGTTATCAGCAATATCTTTGTATTTTATTAAAAAATGCTCAATTTTTTCGGCTCTTTGTTTTATCATTTCTTTTGGGGTATGGCGTTTGGTTTGTTGTTCTCTTATTTCTGCCCTTTTATAAGCCTCATTTATATCACAAGTAATGCAGTTCATTTGTGTTGTATAGTTATAATTTTTGAGGTTTTTAATAAGGTCCAAACCGCTTTGAATAACCCCGCTGTGCTCAAAGCAGATGTTTATTCTTTTTTGGATTGCGCGTTTTAAGGTCTCATAACCAATTACTCTTGCTGGCATTTCCCACTTCTTAAAACTTTGTATGCTGCCAAGCTCTTTGCAATCTTGTTGGTATTGTTGAATGTTTTCCATTATTTTATCAAAACTTATAAAAACAGCGTCTTCTTTTTGATAAAGCTTGGCAAATGTTGACTTGCCAGCACCGGGAATGCCCATTATTTGTTCAAAACAAGGATTGCTAGAAGGCTTTTTATTGCCTAGTGTTTTTGATATAAGGTCTTCATATTCGCTTGACTTTATTGCATCATACTCATATGCAATGTCGTTTGTGATGCTTGGCATTATTTGGCTTAAAGTTGAAGGCATTTGGAATTATACCTCAAAAAACTTATTTTTTCTTGAAAAACCAAATGGGGCTTGCTTGCCAACGTTAGCTCTATGAGATAACCATGTTATAAGCTCTTTTTCATTTTTAAGACCCGTTGTTTTCATAAAATTAAAGCCATCAGATTCTGCAAAGCTTTGAATATCTGATAATGATCCGTCTTTGAACTTTTGTAGCATTACACCACGGCCTCTTGATAGGTTGGGTAGTTCTTCAAGTTTGAAGATTAACATTTTTCTGTTTTCTCCAATTGTTGCAACCATATCACCTTCTACTTTGATACAAAATTCAGCTTTGTCACCATCAGATATGTTCATAACTTTTTTGCCTGTTTTTGTTTGGGCAAAAATGTTTGTCTCATCAACAACAAAGCCGTAGCCTTTTTTGCTTGCAATAATGTATTGACCCTTGCCATAAACAAACATTGAAATAATGTCATCTTTTGGGGCAAGATCTATCATCAAGTTGATTGGTTGTCCAAAGCCTCTGCCACTAGGGATTTCTGATGCTTGGATATTAAAGAATTTGCCAGATGTATCAAAAACAACGATTTTGTCTGTGGTTTGAGCGTGCATTGCATATAATAGCTCATCACCTTCCTTAAACTTGAATTCTTCTTGAAGGTTTACATAGCCTTTGAGAGCTCTTATCCAACCTTTTTTTGAAACAATTACAGTTATAGGCTCTTTTTCTACAAATGCTTCTATTGAGATTTCTACTTCTTCTGTTAATTCTGCTAAGTCGGTTCTTCTTTTGCCGATTGCAGTTTTTTTGCCAAATTGCTCTTTTATTAATTTAATCTCATTTGCAATGGCGCTCCAGCGTTTGCCTTCATCTGCCAATAATTCCTCTAACTGAGATTTTTCTTGAGAAAGGTCATCAAACTCTTTTCTTATCTCAAATTCTTCTAACTTGCGTAGTGAACGCAACTTCATGTTAAGAATGGCTTCTGTTTGAACCTCTGATAATTCAAAGCGTTTCATTAATGTTGGTTTTGGCTCGTCATCTGTTCTTATGATATGAATAACTTCATCAAGGTTTAAGTATGCTATCAAATATCCAGATAGGATTTCCAATCTATGGTTGATTTTGCCTAAGCGATAATTGATGCGACGACGTAAGACAATCTCTCTGTGTTTTAAGAATTCTTTTAAAACTTCTATGATATTCATAACCCTAGGCACACCATCTGAATCCAATACATTAAGATTCATAGAAAATCTTGATTCAAGTTCTGTTTGTTTGAAGAGGTGTTCCATTAACATGGTTTCATCAACTGATCTTGATTTTGGTGTTAAGACAACTCTTATGTCTTCTGCTGATTCATCTCTTATGTCATCAAGCAAAGGTAGTTTTTTTTCAAACAATAAGTTTGCAACTTTTTCTATTAATTTTGATTTGATGACTTGATATGG
Source organism: uncultured Azospirillaceae bacterium (assembly GCA_964371845.1). Taxonomy (GTDB): domain Bacteria; phylum Pseudomonadota; class Alphaproteobacteria; order RF32; family CAG-239; genus JAWXUC01. The sequence continues at coordinate 4,200 of CAYJOO010000045.1, forward strand.
GATTTCTGTTATAACAATTTGATATTGGCCGTGGCTGAGTTCTTCTTTGTGCCACTTTGCTCTTATTCTAAAAGTGCCTTTGCCAGTTTTATATGCATTTAAGATTGTATTAAAAGAATCGATTATTATACCACCAGTTGGAAAATCTGGTGCTTTGATTTTTTTTACAACGCTTAAGAGTTCTGCTTCTGGCTTTTCAATTAATAACAAAAGTGCGTCGCAAACTTCAGATAAGTTATGTGGTGGAATGTTTGTTGCCATACCAACGGCAATTCCTGAAGAGCCGTTGCATAATAAGTTTGGCACCATTGCAGGCATTACAACTGGTTCATCTTCTTCACCATCATAGGTTTCTCTAAAGTCAACACTGTCTTCTGACAAGCCTTCCATAAGGGCAATTGCATATGGAGTGAGGCGGGCTTCTGTATAACGCATTGCTGCAGCGCTATCGCCGTCAACGTTGCCAAAGTTGCCTTGACCTTCAACCAATGGGTAGCGCACAGAAAAATCTTGTGCGAGTCTGACCATTGCGCCATAAACAGCACTATCACCATGAGGGTGGTACTTACCAATAACATCACCAACTACGCGGGCACACTTTTTGAAACCAGATTTTGGGTCAAGTTTTAATTGGCGCATTGCATACATAAGGCGTCTGTGTACTGGTTTTAGGCCGTCTCTGACATCTGGCAGAGAACGAGAGACAATTGTTGACATCGCATAAGATAAATATCTTTTTGATAATTCTTCTGATAAGTCTACGTCTTTTATGTTACTTAAGTTTTCCATATCGACATAAATATTTTATTTGACTTTATTTGTCAACGGATTTGTCACTCAGATTTAGTAATTAGTTGACTATTGTTATTATTTTTATATAAATGATTTATAAAAGGAGTTTTGTATGAAAGTTGCATACCAAGGTGTTGAAGGCGCATATTCTAATATTGCAGCCAAAAAAAAGTTTGAGAACGCTAGCTATATTGGATATAATAGTTTTGAAGAAGCAATGGAGGCTGTTAAGAATAAAGAAGCGCAATATGCGGTGATACCTGTTGAAAACTCTAATGCTGGCAGGGTTTCTGATGTGCACTTTTTGTTGCCACAGATGGGGCTTTATATTGTTGATGAATTGTTCTTAAAGATTGAGCATCAGCTTTTGGGGATTAAAGGTGCTTTATTAAAAGAGATAAAGCAAGCATATTCCCATCCTCAAGCTTTGGCGCAAAGCTCAAAGTTTTTAAGAAAAAATAAAATTGCGCCTATTGCAAGAATCGATACTTCAATATCTTGTAAAGAAATTGTAGCCCTTGGGGATAAAACTATTGCTGCGGTGGCATCAAAAGAGGCCGGCGTGATCAATAATTTGGAAGTATTGGCAAAAGATATCCACAATGCAGATAATAACACGACCAGATTTTTGATAATGGCAAGAAAGCAAGACGTGCCTGAATATAATAAAGAAAGAGAGTATATATCTTCTTTTATATTCAAGGCAAAAAATATTCCAGCATCGTTGTATAAATCATTGGGTGGATTTGCTACAAACTATATAAACATTACAAAAATTGAGAGTTATTTGCTTGAAGGCAAGTTTGTGAGTGCACAGTTTTATATTGAAGCACAGGCTCATGTTAATGATCAGGCTCTTAAAAATGCGTTGGAAGAATTAACTTTTTTTGCAGAAAAAATTCAATTTTTGGGATGTTATCAAGCTCATGAATATAGAAATGCTCTTTTATGTTGACTTTTGGTAATTTTTTTTATATGAATGAGAAAAATTAAAATATTAATAAAGGAAAATCAAATGAAAATTACTTATAATGAAAAACAAGTTGATGTTAGCGAAAAATTAAAAAACCACTGTGATGCTGCTTTGGCTCAAGTTGTTGAAAAATATTTTGCTTCTGCAATTGATGCTATTGTTTCTTTTTCTAAAGAAGGTGAGGCATTTGGTGCAGAGATTGTTGTTCATCCTGCAAAAGAAATGATCTTGAAAGGTAGTGGTCTTGGGGCTGATCCTTATAGCGCATTTGATGATGCTTTATCAAAAATGAATACACGTCTTCGTCGTAATAAATCAAAATTAAATGCTCATAAAGGCAAACCTTCATACGCTGAAATTGCAAACTTGGCAGTATTTTCTTTTGATGAGACAGCTGAAGAAGATCAAGCTCTTGAAGCTACGCCTCTTACAATTGCTGAGACTGGTACAGTTGTTCCGACTTGTAGTGTTAGTGAAGCTATTATGCACATGGACCTTTCAAACGAAAACGCTTTGATGTTTAAGAACTCTGCTACAAATCAAATCAATATGGTACATCGCAGAAAAGATGGCAACATCGGCTGGGTTGAACCAAAAACTGCGTAATAATAGCTAGGATAAAAAAAATGAAACTTACGGACATCTTGCAAGAAAAATCTGTTATTACTAATATAAAGCCACAAAATAAGAGAGCTTTATTAACAAACTTGGCAACAATTGCTGCAAAAGAAACAAACATTGATGAAAGAGTTATTTTTGACGCTCTTTTGGAAAGAGAAAATTTGGGTTCTACAGGATTGGGCAACAAAGTTGCTATTCCTCATGCAAGAATCGAAGGATTAAACAACGTGTTTGTATTATTTACGGCGCTTGAAAAACCAATTGAATTTAACGCAATAGATAAAAATCCAATTGATTTGGCATTTTTGCTATTGTCTCCAGAAAACAACGGTGCAGATCACTTGACTGCATTGGCTTGTATCTCTCGTGTTATTAAAAATGAAGAATTATGCAAAAAATTAAGAAATACAAATTCTGCTATTGAAGTTTATTCTTTGTTAAAAAACACAGATGCAGCATAGAAAAAGGTATATAATATGAGTGATAAAGAAGAATTGCTAGAGTTTACGGGTGAAGTTGTTGACAAGCTTCCAAATGCAATGTTTAAGGTAAGGCTTGAAAACGGACATGAGATTATTGCTCATACTGCCGGAAAAATGCGCAAGTTTAGAATTAGGGTTATGGTTGGTGACAAAGTAGATGTTGAAATGACACCTTATGATCTTTCTAAAGGACGTATTATGTTTAGGCATAAAGATTAATTTTATAAACAGCCGCTTTTGCGGTTGTTTTTATGTTTTTGTAAGGAATGTGTTATGACAGATAAATATATTAGACCAACAGTTGATGAGTACATGATGACTGTAATGGATGCCGTTGCAGCAAGAGCCACCTGTGATAGAGGGCGTTCTGGGTGCGTTATTGCAAAAGGTGGACATATTTTATCAACAGGATATGTTGGCAGCCCTAAAGGATTGCCTCATTGTGATGATGTTGGGCATTTGATGAAATCTGTTACTCATGATGATGGCAGAACTACACAGCATTGTATGAGAACTGTGCATGCAGAGCAAAATGCGTTGGTTTATGCAGCAAGATTTGGCATTGCAGTTGAAGGTGCAACTCTTTATTGTAGAATGACACCTTGCAGAACTTGTGCAATGCTTATTATTAACTCTGGTATTGCAAGAGTGGTTGCTCAAAAACATTATCAAGCTGGTGATGAAAGCATTGAAATGTTTAAGCAAGCTGGAGTGGAGTTTTGTTTGTTGGATTCTTCTGTGCAGACTTATTAAATCAAGATAAAAGTGTTGACAAGATAAATTTTATGTATATAGTAACGCAATAAAGTATAAAGGAAGATAAAAATGGCAAAAAAAGCAATTAAAGTAAAAGTTAAATTGGAAAGCACAGCTGGTACTGGTACTTTCTATTTGGCTGAAAAAAATCCTAGAACTCATCCTGAAAAAATGTCTTTGAAAAAATATGATAAAAAAACAAAGAAACATGAAGAGTTTGTTGAAAAGAAATTAAAATAATTTCAGATATAAAGAAAACCTCGCATTTGCGAGGCTTTTTTTTTATTTATTTTAAGCGTTCACCTTTGGCAAAGTGTTGGGCCATGAAAGTTGGGGACAAAGGTGTTTTTTTGTTTTTGTTCTTGCCTTGAGAGTTTGGTTGTTTTTCAGGCTCGTTTTGTGGAGAGTGCTCGGCATTTTCTTGCGAGTTTATTTTTGCTTCTATATTTTTTAAGGCGTTTGGCTCTTTTATGACATCAAGCTCTTTGACTTGATTTATCATTTTTTCTTTTTCTTCCTCTGATAGGTGTTTGGCTTCTTTGATCAGATTGATTGTGTTTTCTTTGCTATTTGAATGCTCTTTTTCATTTGGGTTGTTTGATTGCATTTCTTTGCCGTTGTTTATTTTGTCTTTAATTTCATGAGCTTGCTCACCAAATGTTGAAAGTTCATTGTTGTCATTAACTTTTGCATGAGTTGTTTTGCCTGAAGATGATATAATGTCAAAATTTTCGCCTGTTGCATAGGTTTCTACCTTGTATTCATCACCTGTTTTGCCAAGTTTTTCTTTTGTTTCTTCAACTTTTTTTCTTTTTTCATTTAGTTTTTCTTCTTGCTCAGTCATATGGATATCTCCTCATGTTTTTTATAATATATCATATTTTTTATATTTTGTAAACATATAAAAATTTGTTGAAGTAAGCTATGATTCTTTTGTAATATATTTGGGGGGAATTGTGCCATTTTTAATAATGAGAATATAATAAGGTATTACAGAAAATCTTAAGTCCTTCTTGTCATCACATTTGTTCCAGTCAACATTAAAACTTCCAATATCTTTATGTGAGTTGAGTTTTTCTAAAGCTTCATCATTGCCATATGTAATTTGGTTGTCATCTGTAATATTCATTGCAGGAGACAGATAAACAGCCTCTATCAAGCCGTCATTATACATTG
>CAYJOO010000046.1:0-698 GCA_964371845.1 uncultured Azospirillaceae bacterium
TATACAATTATGCCATTTATCATTAGATCAAACTCAAATGCCTTAAGCCCAATACACGTTGCGGCAGATCCCATAGACATTAAAAAACCGATTTCTCTTTGCAATGCTTGCAGAAATCTGTCAAGAGAGAAGAAAACCTCAGGACTTAAGAAGCCACTTCTGATTGCGTTTTGTGTATATGTTGGGGGAATGTCTGCTACGTTTACCTCAAAGAGAAAACCTTTGCCAAAATCTAAGCCCGCAATAAGAATTGTGTCAATTACAAGTCGATATAATTCTTCTGGAAATGTTAGTAATAAAAAACATATACCTACCTTAAATGATTGTGTTAATATAGACTTGATATATTTGATGGCATCTTGTTTTTGTAATGATGCAATTGTTGGGAGCGTGACAAAAGCAATCCATAGAGCAAAACCAATTCCTAGCATAATTTGCAAATATGGCGCCAACGTTAAAAAGGCGTCTGTTGCAAGTTGTTGAGTGGCATTGAACAAAAGTAAAAATATTGGGCAAAATAGGCAAGACGAATTTTGTGAAAGCCTAACAGGAAACGCTTTGCATGTTCCTAACTCAAGACTATTTTGAGTGCTGCCATCTTCGTTAACTTTCCATTTGTATTTATGGTTTTTATATTCACAGATCCATGTGCTTGATGTGCCTTCTTGATAGCAGTTGTGGGCGTTGGGGTTTTCAGC
>CAYJOO010000046.1:708-8916 GCA_964371845.1 uncultured Azospirillaceae bacterium
AATAGCAGCGAGAAGAACAAATATGATGTTACTTCTTTTTTTTGCCATCAAACGGACTCCCTACAACAAAATATGCAATAATAAACATCACAGCCAAAAGGGTATATGAAAAAATGCTAAACCACTTTGAGGCAATTAAGTTAAATAATCCAAAGTAATATGTGAGAAATACCACAATCAAGATTAATATGCTTAAAAACCAATTTTTCATTTTTATACCTTTGCTTTTATTATAACACAAAAAAACGTTAACATATGTTACAGTTTTTTGATAATTTTTTGAATGTTATATTTGTTGAATTTTTTTACTTTGATACATTCACTTGTAAAATTTGGTGAAAAAGTTGCATAATTTTTGCTCATTGGGCCAAATATTTTTTGAATGATTTTATTTTTCATAAGTTTTGTGAATAATGGTGATGCCATTTGAGGCGGATTAATAGTAATTATGCTTCTTACTTTTAGTTTGTTTTTCCACTTGGCTCTTGATTTTATGATTTTGTTTAAGATCATTGCAGATGCACCTTTTGTGACAAAAGAAACTTCTGAGATATCTTCAAGATGGTTTAAGAAAAAGTTTATTTGAATTGCATGAGCATCTGCATCCTTCATTGTTGAAGGATAGTTTAAGGCTGCTACATTATGGCCTTTTTTTATAACCTCTCTCCAAAGTGGTTTGAAAACATTTTTGCTTTCAAAAAAAGAAGGAAGCATGATAACCATATGCCCTGATTGCTTTGTTATCTCGCTTACTTTTACTTGTTTTAAGAATTCATCATAACAAGATACAAAATCACCCTCAAACCTTTTGATGTCCCAACCATCTAGTAGGCGACAAATTTTTTGCGGATAATGTCTTTGAATGCGCCATTTTTGATAGTAGAAAACATCCTCCCAAAAAAAACGACCGCCAAAAGTATAAAAGTCAAACTTCATGTTATCTCTCCTTATTTTGTTTGGTTGGGGATGGCTGTTATGCTAACTTTTGTTTTTAAGTTGCCTTTGCTTTCAATCAAGATTTGAACTGCTTTGCCTGATTTTATGTATGTCATTTGAGATATTTCTGATCTGACTGTTGCAACTTCAATCCACTGAAGTTTGGGCATTTCTGACATATAAAAGTCAAAAATTGAATTTGCGTTATATGGTGCGTCATATACAATTGATCCAATCCAGTTTTGGCCAGAGCCAAGTGCCTTTGTCTCATCAAGATCTATTGTTGCAGGCTCAGGAAATGGGATATCTGGAAAAAGTGTGTAATATGGCGGAATGTCTGAACCATCTGGCGCCTTTAAGACAACCGGCGGCTTGCTTGTGCACGCAGTTGCCAACATTAACAAAAATATTGCAAATAAACTGATTTTTTTCATTTTTAATCCTTATAAATATAGTTTTTTTCAGTATAGCAGAGATAAAATAAATAAAAAGTTAATATTTATAATAAAGATGTTAATTATCTTGCATTTTTATTATTTTTTTATATCATTATTTTTATGAAAAAAAATATATATAACATTGCTGCAACAAAAGATTTTCATGCCTTTTTGGCAGAAAAGTATGCAAATGAATTTATTGACAATCCTTTGGGGTTGTCGGATGTATTGTTTTTGGTGCCTTCAAGGAGGGCGGTTGGCTCTTTGCGCAATGCTTTTTTGCAAGTTTTTAATCTGCGCCCTATGATATTGCCGCAGATAAAGGCCGTGTCTGATTTTGATGAAGATGAGCTTTTGTTAAAAATTGATGATTTTGCAAATGTTATGCCAGCAATTGATAAAGACGAAAGGCTGTTTAATTTTATTAAGCTTATTATGACAAAGAATAATGTTAATTTGCCTCAGGCTTATTACTTGTCAATTGAGTTGGCATCTTTTTTGGATGAGGCAAATAATCTTGGGGTTGATTTGGCAAACTTGGAAAATATTGTTGCAGATGATTATGCTGAGCATGTTAAGGATATGTTATCTTTTTTGAGAATTATAACAAAAAGTTGGCCAAATATTTTATGCGAATATGGAAAGATTGATGCCTCAGAAAGGCAGTCGCAAATTTTGGCGCTGGCTGCAAAAAATATGAATAATAGCAAACAAAAAATTGTTGTAGCCGGAGTTAGTGCTCCGTTTGTTTGTATAAAAGAATTTTTGAGAACATTAGATAATGCAGATATTTATTTTTATGGCGTGGATATGGTTTTGCCGGCGCCTGATTGGGATGTGATAAATGAAACTCATCCTAGTTTTGAAAACAAAATGATGATGGAGCATTTGGGTGTTAAAAGAAGTGATATGATAAATGTTTTTGAGCCAAGCAAAAAAGAAGAGTTTGTCTCTGAGCTGATGAGGCCAGCTATTACATCTGAAAAATGGCAGAATATAAATCAAGACTTAATAACTTGTTTTAATGATTTTAATGTCATTGAGGCAGAAAATATGGCTCAAGAAGCTTTGATAATTGCACTGATTATAAAAAAACATTTGGATGAAAATAAAGATGTTGCTTTGGTAAGCCCTGATAGAGGGCTTTCAAGAAGAGTTTGTGCAGAGTTGAAACGTTTTGATATTGAGGTTGATGATACAGCGGGTAGGCCTTTGTCTTCAACTCCTTTGGGTGCTTTTATGCGTTTGATATTGCTTAATGTTATTAATGATTGTGATGTGGTCTCATTTTTGTCATTGATAAAACATCCTTATTTTGCAGACAAGAGTTTTGTAAAAGAGTATGAAAAAAAAGTTTTGCGAAAAAAGCAAAAGGATGAAGAACTTTCTATGATGGCAAATGCCATTAAAGATAAGCTTGTCTTGCCTCAGAGAGCATCATTAAAAGAAATGATGTCTGAGCATATAAAATTATGCCAAGCTTTTTGTGAAAAGCTTTTTGTAAAAGAAGAAGGGCGAGTTGCAACACAACTGTTTTCAGAGATATTAGAGAAATCTGAGTTGATTGATGCAATTGATGTTGCTGAATATCAGGAATATTTTGAAAGTGTTTTGTCTGGAGCAATGGTCAGAAATACTTATGCTGCACATCCAAAAGTAAAAATACTTGGGCCAATTGAGGCAAGATTTAATAAATATGATGTGACAATTATTGGCGCTTGTGTTGAGGGTGTTTGGCCATTGGCAGCAAATGCGAATCCTTGGCTTTCTGAAAGCATGAAAAAGCAACTGGGGCTTAAAACTCACTCTTATAATGTTGGGATATATTCTTTTGATTTTGCGGCTAGTTTGCTTTCTAAAAAGGTTTATGTAACTCATTCTTTGAAGTCTGGCGGGGCTCCTCAGGTTAAGTCAAGGTTTTTATTAAAGCTTGAGGCTTTGGGCAAGCTTTTGGGTTATAAGGATGAAAAAAAAGAAGAGTGGATTTATAAAAAAGTTGCACAAATTATTAATCAGCCAACAAATAATATAAACATTGAGCCGCCTGCTCCCAAACCCCCATTGTATGCAAGGCCGCAAGAAATTTCAGCGTCTCAAATTGAGGTGTTAATTAAAGATCCATATCAAATTTTTGCAAAGAAAATCCTTGGGCTTTATATGTTGGATGATTTGAAGCAGGAGCCAGATATAAAAGATTATGGCACAATAATACATAAGATTTTGGAGATCTTTTATAAAAAGTATCCAACAGTGTTTCCGCAAAATGCAAAAGAGGAGCTTTTGGCGATTGGTCAAGAGGTTTTTGAGCAAAACAAGCTGAGCCAAGAGCTTTTGATTTTTTGGCAAGAAAAATTAAATAAAATTGTTGATTGGTTGGTAGAGGTTGAGAACAAATACTGTGTTGATGTCTCAAAAAGATATTCTGAGATATCTGCATCTATTAATTTGGCAAATTTTGTGGTCAAAGCAAAGGCAGATAGAATTGATGTTTTAACAAATGGGCAGATAAATATTGTTGATTATAAAACGGGGCAGATAAAATCAAAATCGCAAATTTATTCTGGATATGCACCACAATTGCCAGCTGAAGGGATAATTTTTGAAGACCACCTAAAAACAGATGTGGCAAACTTGATATATTGGCAATTGGGCAAAAAGCAAGCTTTGTATAATGATAATCTAGAAGAGCTTTTTTTGAAAGCAAAAGAACAATTGCTGGCTTTGATAAGTGCTTATGGTGATGAGGATATGCCTTATCACTCTTATGTTGATGCAAATAATATGCCCAAATTTTCTGACTATGAGCATTTGTCGCGCTTTAAGGAGTGGGCCGTTAAGGGGGATTTGGATGAATAATCAAGATATTTTGGAGCAAAGAAGAATTATTGGCGAGCTTGCAACAAAAGAGCAGCAAAAGGCATCTGACCCCAAAGATTGTGTTTGGGTTGAGGCAAGTGCTGGTACGGGAAAAACAAAAATATTATCAGATAGAATCCTAAGGCTTTTATTGCAAGGTGTTGCTCCTTCAAAAATTTTGGCACTGACATATACAAAAGCTGCTGCGGTGGAGATGAGCGAAAGGGTTTATAAGCGCTTGGCAGACTGGGTGTCTTTGAGTGATGATGCATTGGCAAAAGAATTGTTTTCTCTTATGGGATATAAGGTTGATGATGCTAAGATATTATCTGCAAGACGTTTGTTTGCATCTATTTTGGATGCCCCAATTAATATGAGGGTGCAAACAATCCATGCCTTTTGCCAAGAGATATTAAAAAGATTTTCTTTTGAGGCAAAAATTTCTCCATATTTTGATGTTATTGATGAAAAAAAAGCAAAAGATATTTCTCAAAAAATTAAGGTTGAGATTTTGGAAGATGCAAGCTTGAGAGAATCTATATTATATTTTGCGCAAAATACCACAGAAGATGGCTTTGAAAAGATATTAAATAATATTATTGTGAATCGTTTGAAAATTGCTGAAAATAATGCGCTAAAAGAGATGGATGTTGATTTTTGCCCAATACTTGATGTTGATATGGGGGAGCAAAAATTTGAAGACTTTAAGGATAAGTATATAAAAAAAGATGGCGATATTAGGAAAAAGCTTTCTGATGAAGATGTTGAAATAGCAAACAAAATTTTGGCATATGAAGAAAAAGTTAAAACGCTTAATTTGTACACCTCATCAAAATATGTCTTTGAGATTGCAACAAGGTTTGCTGCAAGGTATGAGGCTTATAAAAAAGAAAACTCGTTGATGGATTATGATGATTTGATATTTTTTACAAATCAATTATTAAAAACTCCAGGGGTTAGTGATTGGGTTTTGTATAAACTTGATGGCGGCATTGACCATATTTTGATTGATGAAGCGCAAGACACTTCTTTTAATCAATGGGGGATTATACTCTCTATAACTGAAGAGTTTTTTGCAGCTCAGAGTAATAAAACTCTTTTTGTGGTTGGTGACAGAAAGCAAAGTATTTATAGTTTTCAGGGGGCTGATGTTGATAATTTTGATTATATAAAGAAATATTTCTTTGCAAAAAAACAAGATTTTAAGGAGATAAATCTTAGTGTTTCTTTTAGATCAACGGCACCAATATTAGAAAACGTTAATAATGTATTTAAGGCGCAAAACTTATCTCATACTCCATATAGAGTTGGTGATTTGGGTGAGATTTATGTTTGGGATGTTATTGAAGGAGAAAAAAAAGAATCCAAAGATTGGGAGCTTGTAAAAGAGCGCAGAAAAAAAGAAAGCGCGTTGCAAAAACTGGCAAAAAAAATTGCAATAAAAATAAAGACAATGGTTGAAAACAAAGAGATATTAAGGTCAAAAAACAGGCCTGTAAAATATCAAGATTTTTTGATATTGGTAAAGTCAAGAAGAGGTATTGTAGATGCTTTGATTAGGGAGCTTAAGACACATGATGTTAATGTTTTGGGCGCAGATAGGCTCAAGCTTTTGGAGCAAATATCTGTGCTTGATTTTTTGGCTTTGGCAAAGTTTTTGTTGCTGCCATCAGATGACCTGAATTTGGCATGTGTTTTGAAGTCGCCCATTTTTGGGCTGAATGATGATGATTTGTTTGCTCTTTGTTATGGAAGAAAAAATACTCTTTATAATGCAATAAGAGATAATCAAAATTATAATAATGTTTATGAAGAATTAAAAATGCTTTTGAATATGGCAGATTATTATAGACCTTTTGAGTTGTTTTCTTATGTTTTGAATAATATGTCTGGCAGAAAAAAAATAATTGCAAGGCTTGGGCTTGAGGCAATGGATGCTGTTGATGAGTTTTTGAACTTGGCTCTTGATTTTGAAAGAGAAAATGTTGCCTCTTTGCAGGGATTTGTTGAATGGGTTGAAAGCGATGATGTTGAACTTAAAAGGCAGCTTGAAACAGGAGTTGACGCGGTTAGGATTATGACTGCGCATGGCTCAAAAGGATTGCAAGCACCAATTGTTATAATGCCAGATAGTTTGAAGATGACCAAACCCAAAAAAGAAGCAAAAATGCTTTTTGATGACGGAATGCTTTATCCTTTATCTGGAGATTATTATCAAAGTGATGCAATAAAGATTTTGGATGATATCAAAAAAGAAGAATTTTTTGAATATCAACGCTTGCTTTATGTGGCGCTGACGCGTGCAGAAGATGTCTTGATTGTGTGTGGGCATTCAAACACTGGCAAAATTGATGATGATTGTTGGTATGCCTCAGTTAAGAAGTCAATAGAAGAAGTCGGTTTTAGAGACGGTGACGGTTGGGTGTTTAAGAATGTGCAAGCCTTTGATGTGGAGCCAAAAACTGAAGGAGCAAAAAAAAGTTTTGATCTGGGAGATATTGATTTTATTTATAATAAAGTTGCTGCCATAAAATTTGATGAAAAGCCATATGCTCCATCAAAAATGGGTGATGATGAGGAAGAATATGAATTGGGGAGTGATAACGCAAAGTTTGCAAAAGGGCTTGCAATTCATAAGCTTTTGCAGTTTTTGCCAGAGTTTGATAAAAGCAAAATTGATGACTTTTTAAGAGCTTATGGTTTGAGCTTGCATTTGAAGAATGATATATTGAAGTTGTTTGATAATAAAATGATAAGATCACTCTTTGAGGGGGAGTCCAGAGCGGAAGTTGCTGTTTGTGGAAGAGTTGGTGATAAAGTTATAAATGGCGTTATAGATAGATTGATTGTAAGGGATGATGAGGTTTTGATTGTGGATTATAAAACAGATAAAAAAGTTTTGGAGGTTCCGCAAAAATATAAAAACCAGATGGCTGCTTATAAGAGTTTGATGACAAGTATTTATCCAAGCAAACAAATTAAAACATATATTTTGTGGACGCAAAATCAAGAAATTGTTGAAGTTTGATTTATTTTTTTAGATTAGTTGTTTTTTAACTTTTTTGATATTATAATATAAATAAGTTTATTATTTATTGGAGAAGAGCTATGAAAAAAGGTTTGTTGTTATCAGTTGCTGCATGTGGCTTGTTTGCTTTTAATAATGCAAGTGCGCAGGTAACACCGTATAGTACATTTGCATGGGGATCAGACTTTGTTATTGAGGGCGCAAACAACAATTATGATGTTGCGTTTAATCAGTTTGCTAGCAAGGCTGATTATGATGCAAGCACTTCTTCTAATAAGTTTATATATCCACAAAAAACTGTAACGACCGGTGGCACATCTGTTGTGCCGTTGTATTATGATATGGATATTAACTCAGCTGATAAGTTATTTGGCAAAGTTGATGCTGGAGGCAACCCGATTGCTGGCTCTGAGATTAAATATTATAAATGGGATGTTGATGCCAATGGCAACAAAGTCTTGGTAGACGGTGTTGATGGTGTGTATGGTAGCGACTATGATGTCAAGATATCTGTCACTCCTGTTGGAACGTCTCCTGATGGGTTTGTTAATAATGCATCTATATATAATGAAATAGATCGATCTGGTATTGATATAAACAATTCTTATGCGGGTCTTAATATTTCTGCAATTGTTAATATTGCGCAACTTGGCAACATTAATGGTGATTTTGTTAACATCAACAAATTTGGTACAACAAATCCAGGCGATCAAGGTGGGGCTATTGCTAACTATTTTGGGGGAACAATAAAAAACATCACAGGCAACTTTATTGGCAACACTATTGGTTCTTCAGAATGGGCATATGGCGGAGCAATCTCAAATAGGGTTTCAATTGATAGCATCACAGGTGATTTTATTGGCAACGGGGCTGTCTCAACAGCTAGTAATGCTGTAGGTGGTGCTTATTTTGCTGATGGCAAAGTTGGCAACATCACAGGTGATTTTATTG
>CAYJOO010000047.1:0-8171 GCA_964371845.1 uncultured Azospirillaceae bacterium
TGCACCATATAGCGCTGGGCGCATCAAGTCCACCATGCAGCTATCAACACCTATATAGTTTTTATAGGTTTCTTTTTTGTGAATTGCTTTTGTAACCAAATATCCATAAGGACCTGTTACAAAGCGACCACACTCAAAATAAAGCTCTGGTTCAATACCATTATTTGATAATAAAGCATCATATGTTTTTTTAATTTTTTGGCTTAGTTCATCAAGATCAACTGGGGTTTGCTCTGGCTTATACGCAACACCAATGCCACCGCCAAGATTTATAAAACTAATATCAATATTTTTTTCTTGCTTTAGTCTTAATACTAACTCAAACATAATTTTTGCAGTTTCAACAAAATAATCAACGTTGGTTTCATTTGAGGCAACCATTGTATGAATACCCAATTTTTTAACGCCTTTTTTATTAACAATATCATAGGCCTCAAAAATTTGCTCTGTTGTCAAACCATATTTTGCATCTTCTGGGCTGCCGATAATATCGTTTCCATCTTTTAAGGCTCCTGGATTATACCTAAAAGAAACAACCTCAGGCAAGTTGCCAACATTATCTTCAAAGTATTTTATATGAGTAATATCATCAAAGTTAATAATTGCACCAAGTTCTTTTGCTTTAACAAATTCTTCAACAGGTGTATTATTTGATGTGAACATAATATCGCCACCTTCCAAGCCAATTTTCTCAGACAGCATAAGCTCTGTTAAAGATGAGCAGTCAGCACCAAAGCCAACAGTTTTTAACTCTTTTAAGATAGACGGATTTGGCAATGCTTTAACTGCAAAATAATTCTTAAACCCTTTTGCCCAAGAAAAAGCTTTTATAAATTTCTTGGCATTTTCAACCATTGCTTTTTTATCATATATATGAAAAGGTGTTGGATGCGTTTTTGCCAAATTTTCAATTTGTTGTTTATTAAATGGAATATTTTTTTTGTTCATTTCATACCTCATATTTTTCTGCAGGCCTTATAACATATAAAATAAAAAAAACAACAAAAAAAAGCCCCAATTTTCATTGAGGTTTTTTTTCAAAATTTGCTTATACCAAGCTTTTGCCAGTCATATCAGTTGGTTGTTCCAAACCAAGCAACTTTAATAATGTTGGAGCAATGTCTGCCAACCTGCCATCTGCAATAGATTTATATTCAGAATTAACCAAAATAGCTTGAACATCTCCCACAGTGTGAGCTGTGTATGGGTTTCCGTTTTCATCTTTCATTTGCTCAACATTGCCATGATCTGCCGTGATTAAGGCTGTGCCATTTACTTCTATAATTGCATCTGTAATTTTTTTAACGCAATTATCAATAACCTCAACGGCTTGCAAAGCAGCTTCCATAATACCTGTATGCCCAACCATATCGCCATTTGCAAGATTGCATATAATTGTATCATATTTATTGGCTTTAATTGCCTCAACAAGTTTTTCTGTTACTTCATATGCACTCATTTCTGGTTTTAAGTCATATGTTGCAACTTTTGGAGATGGTATTAAAATTCTGTCCTCACCATCAAACTCAGTTTCTTTGCCGCCATTAAAGAAAAATGTTACGTGTGCATATTTTTCTGTCTCTGCGATTCGCAACTGTGTCATGCCCTGGTTTGCAATAATCTCTCCATAAATATTATCCAAGCTTTGTGGAGGAAAAACTGTATTAACAAATCTGTTATGATCTGATGAATACTCTGCCAAGCCAACCACACAAGATGGAGCCACAAATCTTTGTCTATCAAAACTTGCAAACTCTTTATCGCCCAATGCGTATAAAATCTCTCTGGCTCTATCTGAGCGATAATTTGCCATAAAAATAGCATCACCTTCTTCAAATCCTTTGTAATCGCCAATAGCCGTTGGTGTTGCAAACTCATCTGTTGCCCCAGCTGCATATGATTTTTCTATTGCCTCAGATGCACTTATTGCATGCTCACCTTCTCCAAGAGCGATTGTATTATAGGCGTTTTCAACCCTATCCCATCTATTATCTCTATCCATTGCATAAAAACGACCTGCTATACTACAAATTTTTACATTTGACATATCTTTAATTGCATCTTCAAAAGAGTTCAAATAACCTTTACCAGATGTTGGAGGGGTATCTCTTCCATCCATAAATGCATGAACATTTACTTTAATACCATTTTTATCAAAGATATTGCACAATGCAACAATGTGATTTTGATGAGAATGCACCCCACCATCAGACATCAAACCAACAATATTAAGAGCTTTTCCATTTGCTTTTAGGGTTTTGATTGTATCGACAATCACTTGATTTTGTTCTAAAGAGCCATCTTTTATGGCCAAATCTATTCTTGGCAAATCTTGCATAACAACGCGCCCTGCTCCAAGGTTTGTGTGCCCAACTTCTGAATTGCCCATTTGTCCATCTGGCAAACCAACATCAAAACCAGATGTTTTAATAATTGAATTTGGATATTCATTCAAAAGTTTATGCCAAGTTGGCGTATTGCCTACTTCAATGGCATTATCATCAGTCACTGGGCGTCTATATCCCCAGCCATCTAAAATTAATAATAAAATTGGCTTGTGTGTCATTTTTGTTTTCCTCTTGTATATTTTTTTTTATTGTTTTACAGTATAAGAATTAAAATGTAAAGGAGCATTAAGGTTATGTTAGCGATTTGTTTTGGATTAAGTGTTTTTACAAGTTTTTTATGGGCTTTTTATTCCATATCATTTGTTTTAGAAAAACTAGGCGCTGCAAGCTTTAGCTCTCTTTCAATTCCAGACTTTAGTATATATATAGCAATAATAATTTTACCAATATTTTTAATATGGGCAATTTTTGGTTATGCCATGCAATTCTTATTTAATAAGAACTTGCACAAAAATCTATACCACCTCTTTCAACAAATGAAAAAAAATCAAGATTATACAGATGTTGTTGCAAGATTAATATTAGAATCTGAGCGCCAAGCCAAAGATGGCTTTATCTTAGATAAGTTTGACACCCTAATTGCAGACTTAAATGAAATATTATCAGAAATAATCCAAAAAACAAAAATTGCATCACCAGAACAAATTGATACCCTATGGCAAAAAGTGCAAAATGGTGGCAAATGGTCTTTTGCAAAACTAATTATTGAAGTATGGCAAAACCAAAGCAACTTCTTAACCAGAGTCTTAGAAAAAGCCTCAGAAGACATTATTTTATCAGGCTCAATATTAGAGTTTTGCGCAAGATACTTAAACCTTGTTGCATTATTAGAAAAACATGACAAAGACAAAGTTTTCTTAAACATTATAGAAGCTGGCGTTATGGGCAAAGTATTTTCAATTTTTGCTCCAATTGATGATGAGATCAAAAAACGTCGCGGCCTTGATGATGTAAAATCTTTTCAACAAAAAGAAGAAAAAGCAACACAAACATCATATGAATTAAGCGCAACAAAAGATGATTATTCTCTTGCATTTGAGCGCACTTTTGGGGCGCCACAAGCGCCAATGCAACCAATCAAAGATGTCGCACAACAATGGGAAGAACTACAAAAGTTTTCAATAAATCTGCAACAAGAAGAACCAACGTTTGAAATATCAATGAACAATGATCTAGAAAGCATCAAAGAAGCCCCAATTAATTCCATTGAAAACACAACTCAACAATCAGCCAATCAAGACGACAAGGAAGACAACCAAGCATATCCTTTTGGCAACTGGATGGCTCAATAATACACAGAGCCAAGCGTTTGATTTCAAACAGTTTTATAGACTTATCCCCGTTATCCACAGCCTGTGGATAACTTTTTAAAAATATCAATTGCTTCTTGAGGCTTTTGTCATTATAAAGATAATAACGGAGAACAACATGACTAATACAGCATCACAATTACAACCTCAAATGCCACAAAACATAGAAGCAGAACAAGCCCTTCTAGGCGCAATCATTGCAAATAATAAATCTTTTGAAAAAATATCAGAGTTCTTAAAGCCAGAACATTTTGCAGATCCAGTTCACTCAAAAGTATATGAGGTTATCTCAAAATTAATTGTAAAAGGGCATGTTGCTGATGTTATAACACTCAAAAACTATCTATCTGCTGATGCAAGCCTAGCAGAGGTTGGTGGTCACAAATACTTAATCCGCCTTGCAGATGCAGCCTCACCTCTTACCAATGCAGAATATTATGCAGAATTTATTTATGACAAATTCTTAAGAAGAGAGCTCATCGCAACAGGGTATGAGATCGTAAACTCTGCAACAGTAGAATCAACAGACAGTAAAGCAACAGATTATATTGAAGCAGCAGAAAAACGTTTATACGAACTATCATCAAAAGGTGACACAAAAAAAGACTTTTTAACATTCTCAGATGCCTTAACAACCTCATTAGAAGGCATAGAAAAAGCCTTTCAAAAAGAAGGATCAATATCTGGACTGCCAACAGACTTAAACGCTCTTGATAAAAAAACAGGTGGCCTCAACCCATCAGACTTAATCATTATTGCTGGCCGTCCTGCAATGGGAAAAACTGCCCTTGCAACAAATATGGCATATAACGTTGCAGAACATATGTACCACAACAACAAAATTCCAAAAGAAGACAAAGGCGTTGCTTTTTTCTCACTTGAGATGAGTGCTGAACAATTAGCAACTCGTATCTTATCAACTGCAACACAAACAAGTGGTCACAAAATGAGAACTGGTGATATTGACAAATCAGAGTTTGAAAAAGTTGCCGCAGCAGTTAGAGATCTTGAGCAACTGCCACTATACATTGATGACACCCCAGGCCTTAACATCAACCAAATCAGAACCCGCGCAAGACGCCTTAAAAGAAACCACGGGCTTGGGCTTATAATCATTGACTACATCCAATTAATTATGGGCACAGGCACCGGCAGAGGCGATTCCAACCGCGTACAAGAGTTATCAGAAATATCAAGGGGCTTAAAAATTCTTGCAAAAGAATTAAACCTACCTGTTATTGGCCTGTCACAATTAAACCGTGGCGTTGAACAAAGAGAAGACAAACGCCCTGTAATGTCAGACTTAAGAGAATCTGGCTCAATTGAGCAAGATGCAGATATCGTAATGTTTGTATACAGAGAAAATTATTACATCCAAAACTCAGAGCCACAAGCAACAGACAAAAGCTATAGCCAAGAAAAACATGAAAAATGGCAACAATTAATGAGAGATACAAAAAATATGTCTGAAGTAATCATCGGCAAACAACGTCACGGCTCAACCGGCTCCGTAAAACTTTATTGGAATGGTGAGTTTGCTCAATTTGGCAATCTTGCTCAAGAAAACCACCTCCCAGAAAGAATCGAATAATGCAAAAGTTCTGGAAAAACAAAACACTAGAAGAACTCACTCAAGAAGAGTGGGAAAGCCTTTGCGATTGCTGTGGCAAATGCTGCTTAAACAAACTTGATGATGGCAAAAAAATATATTGGACCAACACTCATTGCCGTTTTTTTGACACATCTGATTGTCGCTGCAAAGTATATGAAAACCGTTTTCAAGCACAGGGTGAATGCAAACAAGTAAGCCTGCAAGAAATAAGAGCCATTCCAAGATGGCTACCAAAAACGTGTGCATATTGGCTAGTTGACAATGGATATGATCTCCCACACTGGCACCACTTAATCTGTGGCAATTTTGATGAGATGAACCAATATGGCATGAGCCTAAAAGATCGCCCTATTGTAAATGAGCAAGATGTCAAAAACTTTGAGGCACACATCGTTGAATGGGACGACCTATAAAAATATATTTACATTTTATCAAGCATATTATATATAATACTCAAATAAAAATTAAGGAGAATTCAAATGGCAATAAATGCAAGCCCAGTAAGAGGCACCAAAGATTATCTACCACAAGAGGCAGAGATTAGAGACTATGTGCAAAACATTATCTTAAGCACATACAAAGAATTTGGGTTCAACCGCATTCAAACTCCAATTATGGAAAATATTGACCTATTAGACAAGTCAGAAGGTGGAGAAAACCTGTCCTTGATTTTCAAATTATTAAAGCGTGGCCAAAAATTAGACCTAAGCAAAGAAAACTTATCAGAAAAAGATATAACAGACAGCGGCCTCAGATTTGACTTAACCCTGCCCTTATCAAGATATTATGCCAATAATAGAAATGACTTGCCCAATCCATTTAAGACAATTCAAATTGACAAAGTATTCAGAGCAGAGCGCCCACAAAAAGGCAGATTAAGAGAGTTTTTCCAATGTGATATTGATATTGTTGGTGACAAATCAATAAATGCAGAGATTGAATTAATCAACGTAACCGCAACAGCTCTTAATAAAATTGGTTTTAAAAACTGGGAAATCAAAATCAATGACAGACGCATTTTAACCAACAGGATAATAGAAGCTGGCTTTGATGAAAATGACGTTGGTCTTGTTTGCATCATTTTTGACAAGCAAGACAAAATTGGCATTGAAGGGGTTGAAAAAGAACTCTTAGAACAAGGTTTTGCTCAAGATATCATCACAAAATTCTTAAACGCAGACACACAAGCCACACAAGAAATTAAAGATGTTATGCAAGCATTGCCAGATGTTAACATTGTATATGATCCATCATTGGTCAGAGGCATGGGATATTACACTGGCCTTGTGTTTGAAATCCACTCAAATGACTTTTCATCAGCCTTAGGTGGTGGCGGCAGATATGATAAAATGATTGGCAAATTCTTAAATCAAGACGTTCCTGCAGTTGGTTTTTCAATAGGGTTTGAAAGAATTTGTGCCGTATTATTAGAACAAGAATATAATATTGCAAATAACAAAAAATTAATCCTAGTATATGATGACAATCAACCTTTTAATGAGGTTTTAAAAGAACAAAAAGACTTAATTGCAAAGGGATACATCACCAACCTCTTAAAACGCTCAAAAAAGCTTGGCAAACAAATAGACGACCTTGCCAAACTAGGCTATAAATATATGAGCCAAAACGGCAGCATCAAAGAGTTATAAACATCTTTACTCTTCTTTAATTTTATGATATTATTATCATAATTGGAGAAGATATATGATAGATCCACAATACGCAACCAGAAGTACATATCTTCCATTTTTGCAAGATATATTAAATATGTCTATCAATTCACTTATAAGTGAGCCATATTCAAACAACATTGTGCAAAATGCAAAAGAGTTTCACCCTTATGTTGGTAAAGCTTGTGGCGGTATTGTAGGTCATTGCACCTATGCAAAAAATAAAAAAAATTCAGATAAAAACGATTGCAGAAAAGAAATTTATTTTAATGAAGATTATTTGCTAAGTTTATTAATCAAAGAATTAAATACTTGCCAATCAAATGAGCAATCATCATTATATGAAACATCAAAAAAATATATTGGCAACTCTAACTTTGACCAAATAAAAATAAAACTTTCAACAATGCCACAAGAAGAAGTTCAGCTCTTAAACAACAATAAAGAGTTTTTAAGCATAAAAAGCAACATCTCTAAAAATATGACAAACATTGTTGCCCATGAGTTTTCTCATGCAAGACAGTATAACACAAAAGATGTTGGTTTTGCTTATGCTTCAAAATCATCAATTGCAGCAGAAAAACAAATGCAAGAAATGATAAGAAAATACCAAGAAAAGAACTCACCAGCGGCAGAAACAAAATCTCAAAAAGAAATAAATGATGGAATAGTTCTCGACTATTTATTAGAAGCTGGTGTTATGGCAAACTCTTTTGTTGCATCTTTGCTTATCAACGGCAAAGACAATAAAAATGCTTTAGGTGTATATAAAGGCAGATTATCTGATGAACACTTAGAAGAAATTGGCTCTATGGACAATTCAATAATCAAACAAAAAGACCAAAACGGAGAATATACAAAAGATGCGATTGCAACCCAACAACAAATTGCAAGAAAAGTTTACTCATATACAATAACGGATTGGTTTCAAAAAAAGAACAATCTTTATAGAGATATCTTGTCAACAAACACTTCACAAGCACAGCCTGAAAACGCCATTTTAGATTTTTCAAGCAAAGATATGCAAAAATATATTGACTGCTCATATTGGCAAGATGTTTTTGGCAGCAAAGAAGAATACCATAATATGATAAACAACTCAATATCAAAAGGCACAAACACAGTGCGTACCTCAAGCCGAATTTCAAAAATAAAAGAGACTTTGGGCATA
>CAYJOO010000047.1:8258-8542 GCA_964371845.1 uncultured Azospirillaceae bacterium
TTATAAAGGAAGATGATATGAAATTATATCACTATGTTACAAAGCCAAATGATGTTTTAGAAAACGGATTGCTTTCTTTTGCAACAAATCCAAATGCAGACATCTCTTATTATATAAGACGCTCAGGCCAAAACACAAAAGAAGGCATTATAAATTGGATGGAAAATTGCTTTGCAGGGCGCTCTCGAGGAATTAGAGGATTTTCAGAACCTATTCAATATACAAAAAATTCAAAAAAGATGTTTAAGGGCTTTATTGACGGTGCAGATTTATTCTCAATAGAT
>CAYJOO010000048.1:0-8478 GCA_964371845.1 uncultured Azospirillaceae bacterium
CTACCATCAACATTATTAATAAAATCACCTGTGATATTCCCTATAGACGCATTGGCATTATTATAAATAACCTCACCACTATTACCAACAAAATCACCTGTGATATTCCCTATTATGCCATTATTATAAATCGCCCCACCAGTAATAGCATAGTTTTCAATAAAATTACCTGTGATATTCGCTATTATGCCACTATTATAAATAGCACCACCAAAAGCATTGCTTCTTGCAGCAGCATAATTGCCGATGAAGTCGCCTGATATTTCTGTTATTATAGCAGAATTATCATTATAAATAGCCCCACCAAACGTCCTTCCTCTAACAGAGCTTACATAGTTATCAATAAAATCTCCTGTTATACCACTTATTGTTCCATTATTATAAATAGCTCCACCGAAAACGTCTACTTGATAAATGCTGGTTGTATTAACTATATCAGCAAGTGCATAGTTACCTATAAAATCGCCTATAATGCCACCGACCTCTCCATAGTTAAATATAGCCCCCCCGTTAACACCGATATTACGCTCAGAGGTGATGGCGGCTACATGGTTTCCAATAAAATCACCCGTAATTTTTCCAATTTTTGTTGATGCAGCGCTGTAAATAGCTCCTCCAAGAGCTAGTGCATTAGAAGAATCAGAGGTAGTTTCAGCAAAAGCATAGTTGCCAATAAAATTTCCTGATAGAGCTTCAATGTCTGTTCCATAACCATTATAAATCGCTCCACCTCTGCTATAAGCATGTGCAGAAGAAGAATTTTTTAATGCATAATTGCCAACAAAATCGCCTTTTATATCACCTATTGCACCGTTATTATGAATCGCCCCACCGTCAGCATCTTCATTGACAGGCACAAAACCTAGCCTCAGAAAGCTATGGTTAATATCACCATAATCATTACCAGTTGGATTTTCTATTCTTACATTGCCAGCTGGATCTACTGTTGCCGATAAATCATAATCCGTTGAACTACCATCTATTAATATTCTATCTCCTGTTATGGCATCAGTACTCCACTTATAATAAAACGTGTCGCTTCCACCTGTATCACCCAATGGTTGATTAAACTCGACTGCATATTTTATAGGAGAGAATGTTTTATTGCCAGATGCATCAACACTTTGCAGATACTTTGTAATCTCAAAAGACGCGCTTTCTGTTCCGCCCAACTCTCTTAAAGAATATGACGCCTCAGGAAACAAGCTAGCATCAAAAGAAATTGTATAACCAGATGATGCATCACCACCAACAACCCCTGCCGGAGTGCCAGCCAAAGTTTGCAAAATATCTTGATTTAAGGAGGTTGTAAAATAATAAGTCTTTCCATCAATGGCAACACTAACTGCATCTGCAGGCAATGTCTGACCACTTACAAGCTCTGTTAAGGCTTGTGCTGATGGCAAGGATAAACCACTTGCCTCTGCCTTAATAGCGTTTAATGTTGGCACCAATAAATCTGCCTTGTCAGTTGACACGCCAACAGCACTCGCATCAGAGAACGCAAGTAGAGCGCACACAGCAACTGATAACAACAAACTTTTCTTCATATAACTTCTCCTAAATATAATCTTTTTCTTAAATAATATAAAGAAATAAAAAAAACAAGCTTATTTATAATAATTTTAACATAAATTCTGGACAGATGTCTGCAAAAAAACAACCGTCACACTCTGGCTTTTTCGCCTTGCAAATATAACGCCCGTGTAAAACAAGCCAATGTGATATTTTTGAGTGATATTCTTTTGGAATAACTTTTAACAAATCCGCCTCAACAATCAATGGCTTATCAGAATTTGACAACCTAAAACGTTTTGATAATCGCAAAACATGAGTATCAACTGCAACCACAGGGTCTCCATACAAGTCATTTAACAACACGTTTGCTGTTTTGCGCCCTACTCCAGCCAAAGTCTCAAGGTCTTCACGCTTGCGTGGCAATTTGCCACCAAAACGTTTTATAACATCCTCACTCATGTTCATAATCATCTTTGCTTTATTATTATATAAACCAATGGTCTTAATGTATTGCTTTAAGTTATCAATTCCCAAATCAACCATATCTTGTGGAGTTTTAACAACCTCAAACAACGCCGGAGTTGCCAAATTAACACCCTTATCTGTTGCTTGTGCAGATAAAATAATCGCAACCAAAAATGTATAATCATTAACATATTTCAACTCACATTTTGGATTGGGGTTGCGCTCATTAAAACGAGCACACATTTCATTTACATCAATCATTTTCACTCTCCTTATATTTTTTAAAGCTCAGAGCACCCTGAGGATAAGCCATGACAATACTTTTTAGTGCGCATCCTTCCAATTTGAAGATATTCCTACTTCTGCCAGCATCGACACATCATACATATTTGTATCTTCCATTGTTTTTTTTATCAACTCAGCCACTTCTTCGGCCTCTTCTATTGGCGCCTCAAACACAAGTTCATCATGCACTTGAACTAACATTTTGGTTTTATAATCTTTAATTGCATCAAAAACATTTATCATTGCTTTTTTCATCATATCTGCTGCCGCACCCTGAATTGGTGCATTAATAGCAGCACGCTCTGCAGAGTTTGCCACGCGTTTATTTTGATCATTAATCCCAAATACACTTATTTTTCTGCCTTCTGGCGTCAACACATATCCATTCTTTTTTGCAAACTCAATTGTTTTATCCATATATGTTTTTATTTCTGGCATTGCCTTAAAATATGCATCAATATATGTTTTTGCCTCATGAGGCTCAATACCAAGTTGTGCCGCCAAACCATATGCACTCATACCATATACAATACCAAAATTAATTGCTTTTGCATTGTTTCTGGTCTTTTTATCAACCTCATCATAAGGCACACCAAAAACTTGGCTTGCTGTTTGAGTATGAATATCAACCCCATTTGCAAATGCATCTTTAAGCGCTTTTACATCTGCAACGGCAGCCAAAATGCGCAATTCCACTTGGGAATAATCACAAGCAATAATCTTGTGATTTTCATCAACTGCTGCAAAACAAGCCCTAATTTTTGCCCCATCTTCTGTTTTTATGGGGATGTTTTGCAAATTGGGATTTGATGAGGCCAAACGACCAGTATTTGTTGCAACTTGGTTAAATGAAGTATGCACACGGTTATTATTATCAAGTTCATTAATCAAAGAATCTGTATAAGTTGACTTAAGTTTTGCAAATCCGCGCCACTCTAATATTTTTTTTGGTAGCTCATGCCCTGCCTTAACCATTTCTTCCAATACATCAACACTAGTTGATTTAACTTCAACACCCAAATGCTTTGACAATATTTCTCCCACCTGTTTTGGGGAGCCTATATTAAATTCTTCTTCTGCCAGGGCATATACTTCTTTTTCAATTTCCAAGAGTTTTGCGCCAAACTCATTGCTCAAAGATCTCAAACAATCAGGAGAAACAAAAATTCCTTGCGCCTCCATTGCTTGCAAAACAGATATCAAAGGACGGTCAAAAGCTTCATAAACATATACTTGTTTTTCATTTATCAAGCGCTGTCTTAAGATATTATACAAACGCAATGCAATATCTGCATCTTCCGCAGCATAGCTTAAAGCATCACTCAAAGAAACATCTTTAAATGTTTGATTTTTTTGAACAATGTCAGAGTATTTTATTGTTTTATAACTCAAGAAAACATCTGCCAACTCGTCTAAAGAATGCCCATGAGACAGACTATCCAATACATAAGACATCACACAAGTATCATCAATAGGCCCAATTTCTGTTTTACCTAAAACCTGAGAGATAAAATGCATATCAAATTTAATATTATGCGCAATTTTCAATATAGATTTTGCTTTAAAAACAGGATCTAAATGTTTTTTTATAATCTCTTTGCTCAACTGTTTTGGCTTCTCTGCAAACAAATCAGAGCCATCTCCGCCATGGTTGATTGGAATATAAAACGCCCTACCCTCAGCTGTTGCAATTGAGATGCCAACAATTTCATCAAAAGTTGGGTTTATGCCAGTTGTTTCTGTATCAAAGGCAAACAAACGTTTTTCTTTGATTTCTGCTGCCAAGATCTCAAGTTCTTTTTCTTCAACAACAAGTTTATATTCTTTAACAACTTCTGGCTTTTCCTCTCCAGTTTGTTCCATCGCCCATTTTTCTAAGCGGGATTCCAAAGACCTAAACGCATATTTTTGAGAAAATTCTTTTAAAACAGCAGGACTTGGCACTTTATTAACAAAATCATCCAAGTTTTTGCCAATTTCAACATCATTTTTAAGCGTTACTAGTTGTTTTGAGATTAACGCTAGTTCTTTGTCATTAATAAGAGCTTCTCTTCTTTTGTTTTGCTTTATTTCTCCTGCATTTTCCAGCAAGTTTTCTAATGAACCATATTCATTGATTAATAAAGCAGCTGTTTTAATACCAATACCGGCCACACCAGGAACATTATCAGAACTATCCCCTGCCAAAGATTGCACATCAACCACCTTGCAAGGCTCTACTCCAAATTTATCCAAAACTTCTTGATTGCCACAATATTTGTCTTTCATTGGATCATAATAGGTTATATCCTCACAAATAAGCTGCATCAAATCTTTATCTGCAGAAACAACCGTCACTTCAAAACCTTCTTCTTTGCCTTTTTTGGCAAGTGTTGCAATCAAATCATCTGCTTCAAAGCCTTCAATTTCTATGTGGTGCAGGTTTAGGGCATCACAAGCCTCTCTAATAATTGCAAACTGAGGAACCAGGTCTTCTGGTGGGTCTTGACGATTTGCTTTATAATCTGCATAAATCGCATTTCTAAAGTTTTTTCTGGCAGCATCAAAAACCACAGCAAGGTGAGTATATTCCATTTTTTGACTAAGTTTCATAAACATATTAACAAAGCCATAAACAGCATTAACAGGAACACCCTCAGGACTATTCATACTGGGGATGCCATAAAAGGCGCGGAAAATATATCCAGAGCCATCAATCAAACAAATTTTCTTTTTCATACTTTTATTATAAGCACATAAAAACAATAAGCAACTTTTATAATATGTTATCCAAAACTATATAACAGTTTTATTTAGATTTTATCAATAGGTGACCGAGCATTTTATCTGCAATTCTGCCTTTATAAACAAAAAGACACTCCCTTATTTATAAAACTTCAAGATTTGGAGGTTAGAATGGTGGAATAAAGAAAAATGCAAGGGAGTTTACAAAATGGTAAATGACCGAGCATTTTATCTGCAACTCTGCCTTTATAGACCCAAATACTGAAGTTTTATCTTAGAATTGCCATTTCATTCCTATATGCACACCGCCACCACTTCTATCTCCGCTTGTTAAAATGACTTCTGCATAAGAATGAATATCACTGGCAAAGTTTTTGCCAAAACCTATTGCATATTCTGCATAATTTTCGACTGCTAAAGATGGAAGCAATATGTTATCGGCGTTGACATCGCCGCCACTTTCAATATTCCAATTATAACTTGCGGCCACATAGGGGCTAAAGCCATTATCCAAGTTTGCTACAAACTTTAACTCTGGCGCAATATGAAAGATTTGCAAATCATCAGAAGATATTTCAACATTTGCAGCATTGGTGTAATCTTGTGTATGAACATAATGATATGCAAATGTAAGGTTGGGTTTTAGGGTATATTTGTTGTCTGCAAAGTGATAATAATATCCTGTTTTATTGCCAAGGGAGCCTGAATATATATTAAAATTTTCAGAACCAAAGGCGTGGTTTCCATCAACAAAACTTGTTATAAAGTTTGTCGTAAAAGCTGAAAATATATTGTTTTTTTCAAATCTGGCCCCCAAGCCAACAGCAAAGCCATCTTGATTTATTTTTACATCATCATATTCTTGTCGAGACCCCACATAACCACCATATATAGAATACCTTATATTCCAGTCATAAAAAAGTTCTCCTTTTATATCAAAGCCCCCTATTGCAAGATAAGTGTCATTATCAATATGACTATCCCCCAACTCAACTTCTTCTGATAAGCCTTTTGCATCAAACCAAAACGTTGCAAGCTTTGGCTCATCACCTGATGCAAGGTTGTTAAAAGTCGTTGGAGTATTGTTGGGAGTTAGCACATGTTTTGTAATATCTGTTAAGACTAGCCCATGTGCTTTTTTGGCATTGCTGCTAGCAAGCACTGAGCTATGATAACCTTCAACATTAAATATAAGCTCTCCTTTTGAGGCAAGATTTGCATCACTCACACTATATGTATGAATTGGGGTGACAATTGTTTTTGCATCATCAGAAAGTTTTATTCGATCTCCAGATATTTGGGCAACTTCAACAGCCAAATTATTTGCCATAAAATCTTTTTTGAGGTCAATAGCATCAATTATAACATTGCCACTCCCTAAAGATGTTTCTAAGCCAACAAATTTATCTGCTTTTTTTGTCTCCAAATCAACATCAATGTTTGCATACAAATCTGTTCTCAAGTCAAGCTTGTTAGATGCATTATATTTGTTATAATCACCATTTGCCATATCAAGGAATGATTTTCCGCCCAAGACGGTATCAACAATCATTCCACCTCCAAACATATTAAGGTCTCCATTATTATCAACCCCCATATTATTGCCGATCACAAGGCTTCCGTTACGCAAGGTGTTTATGCCCAAAACGCCGCTCATATCTGCATTTAATATGACTTTACCACTATAATCAGTATCTCCAATATTCATTGGTGCATTTATAATACTTGTAATTTTATCATCAAAAACAATGCTTCCATTTTCATTTGCCAAAAGGTTCACCAAACAAGTATTATAAATAGCATTAGAAACACCACCAGCCATATTGCCAGAAAAAACAGTTTTATCATCTATTGCATAAATATATAAATCTTGATCATTATAAATAGCACCTCCCAAATCTTGAGCAACATTATCAAAAAAAGAAGAATTATATATATACACACTTTCATCAAGTTGATTATATATTGCGCCACCCAAACCATCCAAGTTATCGGCTGTTGCAAGGTTTTTTTCAAATAATGTGTCATGAATATATACCGTGCCATAATTAGAAATTGCACCACCCTGTGAGCCAATTAAAATAGATGTTGAATTTGCCTTATTTTCTACAAAAGCAGAATTGTGTATATGCAAAGTTCCATCATTTATAATAGCGCCTCCTCCAATTTTTGCAGAGTTATTTGCAAAATATGAATTATATATATTAGCCAGCCCCGTTTTATTGTCTATGGCTCCGCCATATGTCAACCCAATGTTTGCGGTATCAAACGCAACATTATTAGTAAAAGTTGAATTATAGACATTCATAACTCCCCCGTTTTTGAATATAGCACCACCATTTGTGTCTGAATGAAAATTGGTCATATCCAAATCATAAAAAAATTGCTCCCCTCCAGATATCCGAAAACCCTCAACCCCACTATTTTTGACAGTTCCATCTTGGTTATAGCTCCTCCCACCATCAAAAATATAGTTGTTATCTGTAATATAACTGTCATTTGTTATGATAATAATGTTATCGAACTCAATGTCTTCCATAACATTAATTGGATTTATTTGAGTTGATGTGCTTTGCAAAGCACTCTTCAAGCTTTCATAATCACTCACATCAAAAGCTGCAGCAGATCCTGCTGAAAAAAACACAAACGATGATAACAATAAACATTTTTTAAAAGACACAATATTTCTCCCGTAAAAGTTGAATTTATATTTTA
Source organism: uncultured Azospirillaceae bacterium (assembly GCA_964371845.1). GTDB lineage: Bacteria > Pseudomonadota > Alphaproteobacteria > RF32 > CAG-239 > JAWXUC01. The sequence continues at coordinate 7,708 of CAYJOO010000048.1, forward strand.
CAATTAACTATTACGGTAAAAATAACAATATGTACAAAAGTCTATAAATCCTATTATCTATAACAAAAAGCCACCCATAAGAGTGGCTAAAATGCTTTAAAGTCAAAAGATTGTCGATCAGTGTTTAATCCATTTTTGTTGCTCATCTAGAGAATATGTTTTTGAGTATGAATATTCTTTTTCTATGCAGACTTCTTGATCATCTGGCATATATGTAATTTGTTCAACCTTAAAGTTTGACACTAGCTCATATCCATTTACAGTTTTTGCAACGCCTGCTGCTGTGTTATATGTATATGGATCTGTCTTTATCAAAAAATTATCAGTAATATATACATCATCAACTATATATTCATAGTCATTACCAAGATTTTTAATATATTCAATGTTTCCAAAACAACCTCCATAAACATTTGCAGTGCAAACAAGGGCATCATTTTTATTAATTACTTGCACAATTTTATATCCAATCTGATTTAGATTAGGTGTTGTTGTACAAAGCTTGTTTTTATTGACATTATAGCTTCCACAATATGGCAAATCATACAAAACCTCATCAGGAGAGCAATCATCATTTAGCGTTACTAGATTGCCAGAAAGATCATGCTTTGTATCATTAACAACAAGATTGCCAGAAACTATTCTTCCAGAGTTCACACAGCCAGATATCAACAGCAAACAAGCCCAAACAACTATTTTTTTCATATTATCATTCCTTATCTTAAACATAAGTCATCTTAACCCTAAAAACAAAAATGTAAAGATTATATT
>CAYJOO010000049.1:0-8397 GCA_964371845.1 uncultured Azospirillaceae bacterium
ACATATTCAAAAGTTCAAAAGCGTCTTCCATATTTACGCAAACAGGAACTTCCTCTGGGCGAGCTACTCGTTTCATACCTTCTGGATGCTCCCAAATCCAAATATTTTCATAGTCGCGAAATACTTTTCCACCATATTCGGCTTCCAAAATATCTGCGGTCTCTTTGCTTCCAGCAAAATAACCTGAATCGCAAACAAGAATTTCCACAGGAAATCCATATGTTCATCGCTCTTATTTCATCAAAACGGCTGTTTGAGTAAGTGTTATAGATGTAACTTTTTAGCTCTTGAAATTTTTCTTTTTTTGTTAAAGTTGCAGTCATAATTTTAATTTTTTATTTTTCATCAATTTATTCTTAGGCTTGATGAATATACCAAAAAGATAAAACTATGAATAACAAAGAAAAACTTGCGTTTAACCTCTCATACATAATAATACCTTAATAACTTTTTATTAAGATTAGTATAGCACAATTTTAGCCCCTATGCAAGCAAAAAGGCGAAACCTTCTTAACGCCCTCACTTCGTTCACCTGTGCAGTCTCAAACTGGCACTGTGCCAGTTTGAGAATACTAAGTTTAACACACCAACAAAAACCCCCTCCATTTCTGGAAGGGGTTTTTGTTGGTGCGCTAGGCCAGACTCGAACTGGCACGTCCTTGCGGACAACAGATTTTAAGTCTGCAGCGTCTACCAATTCCGCCACAAGCGCTTAATCTGAATATCTTTATACCCATAAAATTTTTATTTGCAACAAAAATCTTGTATTTTTTTCAAAATTATTTATTATCCAATCAACAACAAAAGGAGAAACTTATGAAAAACATTGATTTATCATGGAAAAAATATCTATTACCAACAATCCACCAAGAAGGCTGGAAATTTGTTGGCATCTTTGCTGCAATTACAGTTTTATTGGCATTAATCGCTGAGCCACTCGGCTACATTGGTATCGTATTAACAGTTTGGTGCTACTTATTTTTTAGAGACCCAATTAGAACAACTCCTCAAATTGATGGCGTTGTCGTTTCTCCAGCTGATGGCACAATATCTCATATCGTTAAAGTAAAAGGACCAAAAGAGCTTGGCCTTCAAGATCAAACATATACAAGAGTTAGCGTATTTATGAGTGTGTTTAACGTTCATGTAAACAGAGCCCCTGCAGAAGGCAAAATTATCAAAGAAAAATATGTTCCAGGCAAATTCTTAAATGCAACACTAGATAAAGCAAGCAAAGACAATGAACGCCAACTTTTATTAATGAAAACAAAATCAGGGCCAGAAATTGCATTTGTACAAATCGCAGGTTTAGTTGCAAGACGCATTTTATGTTTTGCAAAAACAGGGGACACATACAAAGCAGGTGAGCGCTTTGGCTTAATCAGATTTGGTTCAAGATTAGACGTGTTTTTGCCAGAAGGCATTGAGCCTCAAGTTTGTCTTGGTCAAACAATGATAGCTGGTGAGACAATAATTGCCAACTTAAAAGAAAAACAAAATCACATTCAAGGCGTTGCACAATGATATCGCCAAAAAAACTTACAGAACTCCCGTTTAGAAAAATTGCACCAAATATTGTAACAATGCTAGCTCTTTGCGCAGGCGTTACATCAATAAAATTTGCAATGGAGGCAAACTGGCAAAATGCATGCCTTTGCATATTTTTGGCAGCATTGCTAGACGGCTTGGACGGCAGAGTAGCAAGACTACTAAAAAGCTCATCAAGATTTGGAGCAGAGCTCGACTCATTATCAGACTTTGTTAGCTTTGGCGTTGCCCCTGCTCTTTTAATGTATGAATGGTCATTACAGGCTTTACCAAAGTTTGGTTGGTTTTGTGCTCTTTTACTTTCTATGGCAGGCGCCTTAAGGTTGGCAAGATTTAACACAATGCTAGACGATAAAGAAACCCCAAAATATTGGAGCAACTTTTTTGTTGGCATTCCAGCCCCTGCTGGTGCCATGATCGCAATTTTGCCAATAATGGCCTCTTTTGAGTTTCCGCAAGCAAACTTCTTAAACTCATATATACTTTGTGCTGCAACAATTATTATTGTCGCATTCCTAATGGTTTCAAGAATACCAACAATCTCAACAAAAAGAATGAAGATAAAATCATATCTATTATTACCAATGATGGTATTTTTGGTATTTTTTGCAAGCATAATCATAACACAGCCATGGCTTGCTTTGGTTTGCTTAACAAGTATATACGTTCTGACAATTCCACTTGGAGTTGCATGGTTTTTTATAGAAAAAAAGAAAAACACTTGACAATCAAAAAGAACAAAACTAGAATATCCTTAATTTAATAGATTAAGGATATTTTTTATGCTAACACCAAAACAATACAAACTTTTATGTTTTATAAATGACAAGATCAAAGAAAACGGCACATCTCCATCTTTTGATGAGATGAAAGAAGCCATCGGCCTAAAGTCAAAATCAGGAATTCATGCATTAATTGAGGCCCTTGTAGAAAGAGGATTCTTAAACAAACTCCCTCACAAAGCAAGAGCATTAGAAGTCATAAAAATGCCAAAATTAAAACCTTCTGCAATTATAGCAGAAGAAAATAAAATAAAAGAAGCACTTGCCTCAAGCACAGTAGAAATCCCTCTATACGGCAAAATTGCGGCCGGCACCCCAATTGAGGCCATTGCCAATGAGGTTGAACGCGTTGCTGTTCCATATGAAATGGTTGGCAAAGGCATGTACTATGCCTTAACCATTGAAGGTGATTCTATGATTGATGCAGGCATCTTAGATGGAGACACTGTAATCATAAAAAACACGCAAACTGCCAAAAACGGGGATATCGTTGTTGCACTCTTAGATAATGAAGAAGCAACCCTCAAAGAATATCAACAACAAAACCAAAAAGTATTATTGGTTCCAAAAAACAAAGCATATCAAACAAGAACAGTTAGCGTTGATAGAATAAAAGTTCAAGGAATCTTAGCTGGGCTATTAAGAAACTATAATTAAACAAAAAAATATAAAGGCAAAAAAAGCTTTTAGATTAAAAAAGTCTTGACTATCTAATTATTTGCATATATAAGAAGGCAAAATTTTATATATATCGGAGAAAACATTATGAAACGCACATTTCAACCAAGCAAAATTGTAAGAGCCAGAAGACACGGCTTTAGATCAAGAATGGCAACTGTTGGCGGAAGAAGAATCTTAAACGCTAGACGTGCTAAAGGTAGAAAAAGACTTTCTGCATAATTTAAGATGAACATCTTAAAAAAAAGAAAAGATTTTTTAAGGGTCGCCAATGGTGGTTTTAAGGTTGTAAAAACCTCTTTAATCATGCAAGCGACCCTTACTTTTAATGAAGAGCCCAGCCCGCATAGGCTGGGTTTTACCGCAACAAAAAAAATTGGCAAAGCAACTGTTAGAAACAAAACAAAAAGACGCCTTCGTGCATCTTGTCAGGCCAATGCATCATATTTTAACAATAACACAGATTATGTCTTTATTGGCAGACACAACACAGCCACAATAAAATTTGAAACCCTACAAAAAGAAATGAAAGATGCAATAAAGTTTGCCAACAAAAAACTTTTGCAAATAAATAAAGATGAAAAAAGCACTGATATTAATAATTAAATTTTATCAAAAATTTCTATCACCAATCTGCCCAGGAGTTTGCAGGTTTAAGCCAACATGCTCTCAATACGCAATAGAGGCATTGCAAACACACGGCATAATCAAAGGGCTTTGGCTTTCCACCAAAAGAATACTCAGATGCCAACCATGGGGTGGCAGTGGATATGATCCCGTCCCTCCAAAAACAAACAAAAAAGCGAGGTAAAAACCTCGCTTTTTTATTTAAGCCACCTTACTCGGTCTTAAAACCTGCCAAGTGCTGCAACTGAGCAAATTTGTCATGCACATTTTCTTGAGCTTGTTCAAGAAGATTTTCATAACGTTCAGGATTTTGTTTTTTAACAACCTGAAAACGAGTCTCAGATCCCATATACTCAGCCAAAGGTTTTTGAGGAGCTTTTGAATCAAGAGATAAAGGTGATTTTCCTTCTTCTGCCAAAGATGGATTATATCTATACAATGGCCAGCTGCCAGATTCTACAGCTGCTTTTTGATGACTCAAACCATCTCTTAAGTTAAAGCCTTGCGCAATACAATGAGAGTATGCAATAACAATTGATGGGCCATCAAAAGCTTCTGCCTCATTAAAAGCTTTTAATGTTTGCGCATCATTTGCGCCAAATGCAACTTGTGCAACATATACATTGCCATAACTCATAGCAATAAGCCCCAAGTCTTTCTTTGGTGTTGCTTTACCAGCTGTGGCAAATTTTGCACTTGCCCCCATTGGCGTTGCTTTTGAAGCCTGACCACCTGTGTTTGAATACACACCTGTGTCCATTACCAATATGTTGATATTTCTACCACTTGCAATAGCATGATCCAAGCCACCAAAGCCAATATCATAAGCCCAGCCGTCACCACCAAAAATCCATAAAGATTTTTTAACCAAATAGTCAGCCAACTTATCCAAGCGTTTTGCTTCTTCTGAATCTATTGTTGCAAGTTTTTTGCGCAGTTCCAAAACGTTTGCACGCTGCTCATCAATCTCTACGTTTGTAGATTGAGGATTTGCCAAAATTTTGTCTTTGATACTGCCAACTTTTACTTTATTTAGCAAGTCTTTTGCAACGTTTTCTTGCTGATCAATAGAAAAACGCATACCCAAACCAAACTCAGCATTGTCTTCAAACAAAGAGTTTGCCCAAGCGGGGCCATAGCCTTTTTCATCTTTGGCATATGGCGTTGTCGGAAGATTTCCGCCATAAATAGAAGAACAACCAGTTGCATTTGCAACCACCATTCTATCACCAAACAATTGTGTTAAAAGTTTTATATATGGTGTTTCACCACAACCCGCACACGCACCAGAAAACTCAAACAAAGGTTGGATCAATTGTGTATTTTTAACTGTGTTTGTTGCAATATCTGTTCTTTTTACATATGGCAAGGTCTCAAAAAATTTCCAGCAAGCATCTTGAGTTTCAAGATGTTCTTCAATATTTTCCATATTAATTGCCTTAATTTCTGGATTCTCTTTGTTTTTTGCAGGACAAGACATAGTACAAATTCCACAACCTGTACAATCTCTAGGAGACACTTGTAAAACAAACTTTTTATCTGCAAAAGCTTTGTCTTTGCAATTTGCAAACTTAAACCCTTTAGGCATATTTTTTACCAAAGTATCTTGATCAGCAACCTTCATTCTAATTACTGCATGAGGGCAAACCATAGAGCATTTGCCACATTGAATACAAGTTGAAGGATCCCAAACAGGAATCTCTGTTGCAATAGAACGTTTTTCATATTGAGTTGTTGCTGTTGGCCACGTTCCATCAACAACATCCCTAAACGCAGACACTGGCAATTCATCACCTCTGCCTGCAATAATTTCTGCAGTAAGATCTTTTACAAATTGTGGAGCATCAGCAGGAACAGGTTGAATCATATGGCAAACAGATTGTGCAGAACTTGGCACGTTTACTTTATGCAAATGCGCTAATGTTGCATCAACGGCTTTATAGTTTTGCTCAACAATTGCATCGCCTTTTTTGCCATAAGTCTTTTTGATTGCTTTTTTAATTTCTGCAATTGCTTCATCTTTTGGCAACACATTAGATATTGCAAAAAAGCATGTTTGCATAATTGTATTAATTCTTGCGCCCATATCTGTTTTTCTTGCCACATCCACCGCATTGATAACATAAAAATTAAGCTCTTTATCAATGATTTGCTGTTGCACTTCACAAGGCAGATTATCCCAAACGCTATCACCTTCATAAGGGGCGTTTAATAAGAATGTTGCACCTTTTTTGGCATTTTTTAAGATATCTAACTTTGACATAAAAGCAAATTGATGACAAGCAACAAAATCAGCCTTAGAAATCAAGTATGGGGCTTTAATTGGTTTTTTTGAAAAACGCAAATGAGATGTTGTCATAGAGCCAGATTTTTTTGAATCATAAACAAAATAGCCCTGTCCATAAAAGCCTCCGTCTTCTGCAATAATCTTGATAGAGTTTTTATTTGCACCAACTGTGCCATCTGCACCCAAACCAAAAAACATTGCTCTAACCACTTCTTTTGGCTCAGTATCAAGTGCTTTCTCATCATACGCAAGAGATGTATTTGTAACATCATCATTAATACCAACCGTAAAACTATTTAATGTTTTGTTATCAAAAATTGCCTTAACCATGGCAGGAGTAAACTCTTTTGAAGAAAGACCATAACGTCCACCCAAAATTTTTGGCATATCAACGCCTGCTTCAACCAAAGTTGTTACAACATCCAAATAAAGCGGCTCACCTGTGGACCCAGATTCTTTTGTACGATCCATAACAGAAATTGTTTTAACAGTTTTTGGCAAAGCCTTCATAAAAGATTTTTTAGGAAATGGTCTGTATAATCTAACTTTTAACAAACCAACTTTATAGCCATTTTCATTCAAATAATCTATTGTTTCTTCAACAGTTTCTGCGCCACTACCCATAATCACTATTACATGGTCTGCATCTTTTGCGCCATAATAGTCAACAACATTATATTTTCTGCCAGAAACTTTTGCAAACTTGTCCATCTCTTCTTGAGTAATATCTTCAACTTTTGCATAAAATGGATTAGATGCCTCACGCCCCTGAAAGAACACATCAGGATTTTGTGCTGTACCACGAACAACCGGAGCCTCAGGCTTAAGAGCATTGTCAACATTAAAGCTAACATTAACGCCTTCTAACTGCGCTTTTAATTGCTCATTTGTTAAAACCTCAATTTTTTTAACCTCATGAGATGTTCTAAATCCATCAAAAAAGTGCATAAAAGGCACTCTTGCGCGCAACGTTGCACTTTGTGCGATTGCTGCAAAATCATGAGCTTCTTGCACTGAGTTTGAAGAAAGCATTGCAAAACCAATTTGACGACAACTCATAACATCTGAGTGATCACCAAAAATTGACAACGCATGATATGAAAGTGAGCGAGCTGCAACATGCATAACAAAAGGCGATAACTCGCCTGCAATTTTATACATATTTGGAATCATCAATAACAAACCTTGAGATGCCGTAAAAGTAGTTGTTAAAGAACCCGCTTGAATTGCACCGTGGCAAGCACCAGCAGCACCGCCTTCTGATTGCATTTCTTGAACCTGAGGCACAACGCCCCAAATATTTGTTTTGCCTTCTGCAGACCAAGCGTCTGCAAACTCACCCATATTAGAAGAAGGAGTAATTGGATAAATTACGCAAATCTCGTTCATTCTATGGGCAACAGAAGCGGTAGCCTCGTTACCATCCATCATTTTCATATTTGTCATGATCGTTTCCTTTTGTTGTTGTTTGTGGTATGATTCTAATACTTAAAATTTAAAATTCAATTAAAAACTCAAGATTTGAATTTCTAGTGCAAAAATTGCAGGGTGCGCAAAATTCACGTACTTCAATGTACGCTAAAATTTTGTTTACCTTGATTTTCACCCTATAATTTTCAAATCTTGAGTTTTTTGGGGAGGAATTTCTAGTGGCAAAATTGCAGGGTGCACAAAATTAACGTACTTCAATGTACGTTAAAATTTTGTTTACCTTGATTTTAACCCTATAATTTTCAAATCTTGAGTTTTTTTGGAGAGGAATTTCTAGTAGCAAAATTGCAGATAAAATGCTTGGTCGCGTATTTTTATGTAGGCTAAAATTTTGTTTGGGGTGGATTATAGTCTAATCTTCTGGCTTTATATGTGGCTTTATGTCTACTACTTTTTTTGAAGTAGGAAGATATTTTATACGAAAATGATGACCTCTTAAACTATTGCTTGTGGTCTTGTTTGTATAAACGCTATGTTTTTGAGAGTTTTCATCACTGCCATAAATTTCTACTGCCTTTGGACCCCACGCCATTTGGCATGTTCTTAATACGACGTCGTATAATATGACTTCTTCTTGAGCGTAAAATTCTTTGAGCTCTTTTGTGTAGTGAGAGGTTAATACAAACAACTTAATAGATATAAATCCAAAAAGAACTATTAAGTTCATTCTGTGCCATAAACCGTGAACCATAAGATATATGCAAGAAAAAGCAAGGCCTGATGCAAGTAGGCCTATTAATATTGGTCTTAATGTATAAGCGGCTGCAACAGACAAATGCATAATATAAAAAATTATGAGCAAAGAGAATGTTGCTGCGGTTAAATGTGCTTTTGTTATTTTCATTATTATCCTTTGTTGAGGATATTATATATAAACTCTTAAAATAATGTTAAGCATGGAAGGTTGCTTTATCAGCCTTTTGTCTTGAGAGCATAAAAAAAGAGCATTAGAATTAAATCTAATACTCTTTTAAAAGAAATGTT
>CAYJOO010000050.1:0-8047 GCA_964371845.1 uncultured Azospirillaceae bacterium
TCACGTAGCTTATCTACGCTAAAATTTTTTTATCTTTTCACCTCACACTATCTAATGCATTCTATGAAATTTGTTCTCTTTTTATTGAATGCATTATCTAGTGCAAGTTGTGCGGGTTTAAAAAATCACATAATTTATTTTAATATCTTGTAGGATTTTGTTATTTTAACAGATTGTTTATTTTATCTCTGTATTCCATTGCTGTTTCAAAATCCAAGACCCTTGCAGCTTCATTCATTTTTTTCTTATATTCTTTTGATAGTTTCTCTAGTTGTTTTTCTGACATTGCCTCTTTTTTTGTAAGATCAACGTAATCCATTTCAGCAACTTCTCTGATGCTGTCGGCTATTTTTTTGTTGATTGTTTGAGGCGTTATGCCATGCTCAACATTATAGGCAATTTGTTTTTCTCTTCTTCTTTGCGTTTCATCTAGAGCTTGTTCTAATGATTTGGTCATTTTATCTGCATATAAAATAACTTTTCCCTCAGAGTTGCGTGCGGCTCTTCCGATAGTTTGGATTAATGATCTGGTTGAGCGCAAAAAACCCTCCTTGTCGGCATCTAAAATTGCAACAAGCGCACATTCTGGAATGTCTAATCCTTCTCTTAATAAGTTGATGCCAACTAAAACGTCAAAAACTCCAGAGCGTAAGTCTTTGATGATTTCAATACGTTCTAAGGTATCTATGTCAGAGTGAAGGTATCTAACTTTTATACCATTGTCATTTAAGTACTCTGAGAGTTGTTCTGCCATTTTTTTTGTTAATGTAGTTGCAAGAACTCTATGACCTTGAGCAACAACCTCTTTGACTTCTTCCAAAAGATCTTGAACTTGTGTTTTTGCAGGGCGAATAACGCAAACAGGGTCCAATAATCCTGTTGGCCTAATTACTTGTTCAGCAAATTCTCCATTTGTTTGCTCTAGCTCAAAATCTGATGGAGTTGCAGAGACAAAAATGGTTTGCCCACGCATATTGTTCCATTCTTCAAATTTTAGAGGTCTGTTATCTACACAACTTGGGAGCCTAAAACCATAATCTGATAAGGTTGTTTTGCGGTTTCTGTCACCCAAATACATTCCACCAATTTGTGGTACTGAGATGTGGCTTTCATCAACAAAAACAATGGCATCATCAGGCAGATATTCAAATAATGTTGGGGGAGGTTGCCCAGGGGCTCTTCCTGTTAAGTATCTGGAGTAGTTTTCAATCCCTTTGCAGTGCCCAGTCGTTTCTAGCATTTCAAGGTCAAATCTTGTTCTTTGCTCAATGCGCTGTGCCTCTAATAGTTTTTCTGTGTTTTTGAAGTCTTCTAATCTTTCTGCAAGCTCTTTGCGGATTCCCTTCATTGCTTGTGAAAGTGCTGGGCGAGGGGTTACATAGTGATTGGCTGGATAAACAACAACTTCATTTAATGTTGCGGTTTTTTCTCCTGTTAAGTTATCAAATTCATAAATATCTTCTAACTCATCACCAAAGAAAGATAATCTCCAAGCTCTGTCTTCTAAGTGAGCGGGAAAGATGTCTACAACATCACCATTAACCCTGAATGTTGAGCGAACAAAGTTTTGTTGATTGCGTTCATATTGCAAGGCTGCAAGTTGGCGATATAACTCTTTGCTATTTATCTCCATTCCTTTTGTTAGTTTTAAGGCCATAGATGAATATGATTCAACGCTGCCCAAACCATAAATGCAAGAAACTGAGGCAACAATTATAACTTTGTTGTTTTCTAAAACGTTTCTGGTTGCTCCGTGCCTCATCCTGTCTATTTGCTCATTGATTGAAGAATCCTTTTCAATATATGTATCTGTTTTGGGGACATATGCCTCGGGTTGATAATAATCATAATATGATACAAAATATTCAACATCATTGTTTGGAAAAAACTCTTTCATTTCTTGATATAATTGCGCGGCAAGAATTTTGTTTGGAGCCATGATTATTGCTGGTCTGTTGGTTTGTTCTATGATTTTTGCCATAGTAAAGGTTTTGCCAGAGCCTGTTACCCCCAAGAGAACTTGGTTTTTTTTGCCTTCATCTAGGCCTGCCACAAGCTGTTTGATTGCTGTGGGTTGATCACCTGATGGTTGGTATTGGCTTTGGAGTTTGAAGTTTATCATATAAATAATATAGTATTGTTTTTGTAAAAATGCAAATTAAATATTTGTGCGGAAATCTTATAAAAAAAGAGGCGGAAAACCACCTCTTTTAAGCATTTATGCTAATTTTCTTATATTAGTTATAAGTCCAAGCAATTGTGTTGCCTGCAGCATTGCACACACCTGCTGCTGCAGCTGCTGTTGGTGACATTGGAGTTACTCTTGCAGCATTGTTAGATGAGATTGATACCAAACCAGTTGATTCAGAACCCCAGTCAGATGTCAAAACAGAAATGCAAGCATCCATTGGAAGCTCGGTAAATGTAATTGTAAAACTTCTGTTGTTTGCAGCTGTTGCAATAGATGCTGTACCAAATGCGTTAGTTAAGTTTGCACCACTAACCATGTCAGATGGTACTAGGTCTAATGAAATTGCAGTTGCTTGAGTTAAGCCTGCATATGATGATTGGTTGCCGTATGCTGTTCTGATGTTTGATACAAGCATTGCAATTTGGTCATTCATTTTTGTAATCTTAAATTTACCCATAGCTTTTGAATAACCAGCAATACCACCAACAGACAATACGCCGATAATTGCTAACACGCCTAACATTTCAACCATTGAACGGCCGGCTTGATCGTTTTTATAAAATTTTTTCATTTGTTTTCTCCATAAATTAATTTACAACAACATATTAAGTATAACATATTTATAAATAGTTAACAAATGTTTTTTATAAAAAAAAAGAGGCGGAATAAATCGCCTCTTTTGTTTTACCACTTGTGCCAGTGAATTTTTTCTTCTGAAAATCTTTCTTTGGGTTGTTTTGCTTCAACAACTTGATGGCCTATAACTATAAAAGCAAAAGGTTTAATGTTTTCTGGAAGATTAAACATCTCTTTTGTTTTTTCCATGGTTGATGTCATTGGGGTGCATCCGCACCAACAAGCTCCAAGGTTTAAGGCGTGTGCTGCCAAGAGCATGTTTTGTGTGCATGCAGCACAGTCAATCTCATCATAGCTCCAGCCTTCTTTTTCTCTGGCAAATGCTGCTTGAGTATCTGCACAAACTAAAATTGCACAGCTTGCATTTTTTGCAAAAGATGTAAATGGTTGAACAGATCTTAAGCTTTCTAAAATTGCTTTGTCCTCTATTACCAAAAACTCCCATGCTTGTTTATTGTGTGCTGATGGTGCATATTGCCCAGCTTTTATGATTTGTAGGATGTCTTCTTTTTCTACCTTTTTATTTTCATCATATTGTCTTACTGAGCGTCTGGTCAAAAGACCTTGCATTAAATCCATTATTCTTCTCCGTTAGGGTTATTTGAGTAGTTTTCAATCAAAAAACTAATTGCCTTTATACTCATTTTATCTAAATTGTCAAAGGTTTCTTTGTTGGTGGCTTTTTGATAAGCCATTGCAAGTTCAGAAATATTGTTTGCAAGCTCACCAACATATGCCGGAATTTTAAGCTCTTGTAAGCCTCCAAAAAATCCTTCTACGAATCCGAGTTCAATTTCGGCAAATCTGGTTTTACAAGCCTCTTGTGAGAATTTTGTTTTTGAGAGGCTGATGTTGTTTTTTTTGATGTTTTCATATGTTGCATCCCACAAACCCATAAAAAACTTAAAGAACAAGTCAGCTTCTTCTTTTGTTTCTAACCGTGGGCTTTTGCCTTCTGGCCAAAAAGAAGTTATAACTTCTGCAGGGCGCAAATTTAAGTTTGGTGAGCAAACTGATCCTGCAAACCTCATCTTTATAACGCAAAGAGGTGTTGGGCATTGATAATGAGATAGCAATTTTTCAAAAGCTTGATCTCCAATGTATTTATTTTCTCTTGTCATTTTATTTTAACCTTTTATAGTAATGATTAATTATGTTTATTTGGAATATAATAGGAGAGATGCAAATTGTCTAGATTTAATTTGATTATACTTTTTTGCTTGAGCTTGAGTTCTTGCTCAATTACAACACCATATGTCGACAGAAAAAGAAACGCAGGGCAACCAATAGAGCGCCTTTATTCTGGCAAATCAACACCAGAGAATCCTGCAATTTGCTATAACTCTATGTTTACGACAATACAAGAAGTTCAAAAACTTGCCAATGAAGAATGTCAAAAGCAAAAAACCGGTACAACAGCACAAATAACAAAAAACACTTCATGGAGCTGTAGCCTTTTAAGTCCTAATCATTTATACTTCACCTGCAAGTAAAAAACTCGGTATTTGAGTTTCTAACAGCGATACTGCAGATAAAATTCTCGGTCATGTACTTAAATGTACACTTCCTTGAATTTTTCTTTGTCTCACCGTTATAACTCTCAAATCTCAAGTTTTTTTGTGTGCTCTTTGAGCTTCTAACAGCGATGTTGCAGATGAAATTCTTGGTCATGTACTTAAATGTACACTTCCTTGAATTTTTCTTTGTCTCACCGTAGATAAAATTTATTGCTATGAACTAAATCAGTTATAACTCTTGTTGATAAGGATGAAAAAAAAGGCGATAGAATCGCCTTTTTTATAGATGTTGGTTTATTATTTGTTTGCAAATTCATTCATGCAATAAACAATATACTCCAATTCTTCATTTGTTAAATATGGGTGCATCGGAATGCTTAATACTGTTTTTGATAATTTGTCGCAAACAGGTAAGCTTCTTTTGTTGAACTCTTTATAAGCTGTTTGAGTATGCACAGGGCGTGGGTAATAAGCACCACAAGGAACACCTTTTTCTTGCAAATGTTTTTGCAAGCCATCTCTGTCTTGGCAAGTGATTGTATATAATGCCCATGCACTTTGAGTGTTTGGCGCAACGCTTTGAGGAACAAAATATTTGCTCAAGTTGTCATTATAAAATTTCGCAATAACTTGTCTGTCTGCCATTTCTTTTTCAAAAACAGTTAATTTTTGTAATAATACAGCAGCCTGAAAACTGTCCATTCTGCCTGTTACACCAACTCTGATGTTGTCATATCGATCTTCTGTTGACATACCATGAACACGGCAAGATTTTATGCAGCCAGCATCATTGTCACAGTTTGTAAATGTTGCGCCACCATCGCCATAACAGCCCAAAGGTTTTGTAGGATAGAAAGAAGTTGCTGTTGCATCTGCTAACGCCCCAATTCTTTTGCCTTTGTATTCTGCGCCATAGCTTTGGCAAGCGTCTGATAAAAACTTTAAGTTGTTGTCTTTTGCAATTTTTGCAATTGAATCATATTCACAAGGATTACCAAAAATATCCACAGAGATAACCGCTTTTGGTGTTAGTTTGCCTTCTGCCTTGATTTCTGCAATAGCTTTTTCTAAATCTTTTGGATCCATATTCCAAGAATTTTCATCACTGTCTACAAAAACAGGTGTTGCACCCAAAAGAACAACAACTTCTGCAGTTGCAACAAATGTCCATGATGGAACGAAAACAGCATCACCAGGTTTGATACCCCATGTTAATAATGGCAATAGCAAAGCATCTGTGCCAGATGCGCAGGTTAGGCAGTTTTTAACACCGCTATATTTTGCTAATTTTTCATCAAGCTCAGCAGTTTCTTTGCCTTGGCAATAGCCGCCATGATTTAAGATTGTCTTAAAGGCCTCTAAGAACTTGTCCTGACCAATAATAGCCTGAGAGGCTTGAACGTCAAATAAGTTGATATTTTTTTGTGGTTTTTGCATTTTATTTTCCTTTATCGTTATTATTGAGTATAATATAAAAGACTATTCTGGCAAATGCAAAACACAAAAAATTTCTGTTTTGTAACATTAGAGCCAACAAAAAAAAGGCCACTTAATTGAAGTGACCTTTGATATATTATTGTGTGCTATAATTAAACATCTGCATCGCTCATGTCACCATCAAGCTCAACATCTGCTGCTCCACCTCTGATTTTTGCCTCTATTTCATCAGCAATTGCAGGGTTTTCTTTTAAGAATGTTTTTGCGTTTTCACGTCCTTGCCCTAGTTTGTCACCATTATAAGAGAACCATGCTCCAGCTTTTTCAACAATCCCAGCTTTAACGCCAAGGTCAATTAATTCTCCTGTTTTTGAGATGCCTTCACCATACATGATGTCAAAGTCAACAACCTTAAATGGAGGTGCTACTTTGTTTTTAACCACTTTTACTCTGGTTTGAGAGCCAACAATATCTTCTTTTTCTTTTATTTGGCCAACGCGTCTGATGTCTATTCTTACAGAAGCATAGAATTTGAGAGCGTTTCCGCCTGTTGTGGTTTCTGGAGAACCAAACATAACACCAATCTTCATTCTGATTTGGTTAATAAATATGATAAGAGTGTTTGATCTTGCAACTGTTGATGTTAGCTTTCTTAAAGCTTGGCTCATCAATCTGGCTTGTAATCCCATGTGAGAATCGCCCATCTCACCCTCAAGCTCTGCTTTTGGAACCAAAGCAGCAACCGAATCGACAATCAAAACGTCTACAGCGCCAGATCTTACTAATGTATCTGCAATTTCTAATGCTTGCTCACCAGCGTCTGGTTGAGATATTAATAAGTCATCAATATTAACGCCGATTTTTTTTGCATATGATGGATCCAATGCGTGCTCTGCGTCAATAAATGCACACACGCCACCAGTTTTTTGAGCTTGTGCAATAACACTTAATGCAAGAGTGGTTTTGCCTGAAGATTCTGGGCCATATATTTCTACAATTCTGCCTTTTGGCATGCCACCTATTCCAAGTGCCATATCAATACCAAGAGAACCAGTAGAGATTGCTTCAATATCAACGTTGGTGTTTTGACCCAAACGCATAATTGAGCCTTTGCCAAAAGCGCGTTCAATTTGAGAGAGGGCTGCATCTAATGCTTTATTCTTATCCATTACTTTTTCCTTTTATTATTTTTTTGTTTGCCTTCACTATGTTCTGCATTTGTTCTCTTGTCAAGTGTTTTTTTATCTTCTATGAAATCATTTATTGAAGCGGTTATAATTGCACCAAATAAAATAACCAACCAAGACAGATACATCCAGATCAAAAACACTGGGATTACAGACAACGCGCCATATAAGGTTTTATATGTTACGGCAACAGACATTATTTGCCCAAAAGATGCTCTTAATACTCCCATTAATATAACCGCAACAAAGGCGCCAATTGCTCCGTGAATAACTTTTATTTTTTTGTTTGGTACAAACAAGTATGTTAATATCATGGTGGCATAGGTGATAATAGTTGGAGTAATTTTGTTGACAACTCCGTCTGGATGCCATGCCAAATATCCTCTTAATGAAAACACAACTCCTAACAATAATGGCCCAAGTGTAAGAAATGTCCAATATAAGGTGATTTTTGTGGTGATTCTTCTTGGGCGATATGCTTTGAATATAAAGTTAAAAGCGTTTTCTATTGTTGAAAGCATTAAGATTGCAACCACAACAATACTTGCAATCCCAATTGCAGTTAGCTTGCCAGAAGCACTTATAAAAGTGGTTAAATAAGTGGTTACGTCTTGAGCGGTGTCTGGAAGCAAATTTTTTAAGAGAAATGCTTCTGCAAGGCCTCTAAATTCTGAAAAAATTGGGAATGCTGAAAATATTGCCAAAACAATTGATAGTAATGGCACAATTGCAAGCAAAGAAGTATAACTTAATGCAGAGGCTATTCTGAAAAGGGCATCGTTTTTTGCGCGCTTTTTTAAGAAGTGCAAAAAGTCTATAAAAATGTGTAATTTTTCTTTTATCATAAAAAATCCTCAATTATTAGATATCTGTTGACTTAATTAATTTTCTTTATATATTAAAAGACATTAAAATAATGTAAAGGAGTTTTTAAATGCAACCATTAATGCAAGGAAAAAAAGGTCTTATTATGGGCCTTGCAAATGACAAATCAATCGCTTGGGGCATTGCACAAGCACTTAACGAGCATGGCGCAAGCATTGCTATCTCTTACCAAGGTGAAGCTCTAGAAAAAAGAG
>CAYJOO010000051.1:0-8018 GCA_964371845.1 uncultured Azospirillaceae bacterium
CATAAAAAGAAAATCACTCGTTGATGAAAGATCTTTTATTGTAGAATATTGGCAAGATGATTGGAAGAAAATGCTCTCTCCATACTTCAAATCAGTTATAGAATATGGCTATGATGGGGCCTTGATAACAGGTGCTGATAATCACAAGTATTTTGAGTTTTTAACACCTGTAGAATAATAAAAAAGAGCACATTTTTGTGCTCTTTTATTTATTGTTCATATTGCATATTATGCAGGCATTACAACCATTGCCTTAAATTCAGCCTCAGAGACAACAGCATCATCAACCATACCAACAGCCTTAAAGCTGAAGATGTTTCTTCTTTCTGCAATTTTTTCTACATGCATTTTTAATTGATCACCTGGTTTAACAGGTTTTCTAAATTTTACTGCATCAATTGACATAAAATAAACGCCAATATCTTTATTTGCATAGTCTTCAACACCAGCAATAACAGTTGCACCAGCAGTTTGTGCCATTGCTTCAATTTGTAACACACCTGGCATTACAGGGTTGTTTGGAAAATGCCCTTGAAAGAATAATTCATTCATTGTCAAGTTTTTAAGGCCAACACCTTTTACACCTGGCTCAATAACCTCAAGTCTGTCAACCAACAAGAATGGATACCTGTGAGGTAACATTTTCATAATCTCTTCTATATTATATATCATTTATAAGTTTCTCCTTTTTTTTTGTTATTTTTTTATGAGTTTTTGCACTGTTGCAACTTGTCTCATAAAATCTTTTATAGGTACTGCAGGGGTGCCCATCACAACAGCTCCAGCAGGCACATCTTTTATTATGCCAGACTGCGCTGCAATTTGTGCACCGCTTCCTATGTGTGTATGGTCTGCAATGCCGACTTGGCCTCCACAAACCACATAATCTCCAAATGTTACACTGCCGGCAACCCCAGTCATAGATACCAAGATGCAACCTTTGCCCAATTTGTCATTATGCGCAACTTGTACAAGGTTATCAATTCTTGTGCCATCGCCAATAATTGTATCCCCTAGCGCCCCTCTGTCAACACAGGTGTTGGCTCCAATTTCAACATCATCGCCAATAATAACTTTTCCCACTTGTGGAATTCTTTTATGTTGACCTTTATCAAACAAAAAGCCAAATCCATCATGACCAATTCTTGCTCCAGAAAAAATGTAACAATTGCTACCAATCTTTGCAAACCTAACAGATGCATTGTCATCAATTTTTGTATTATTACCAATAATGCAGCCATAAGAGATAACAACATTATGAGATATATGGCAGTTA
Organism: uncultured Azospirillaceae bacterium; assembly: GCA_964371845.1. Taxonomy (GTDB): domain Bacteria; phylum Pseudomonadota; class Alphaproteobacteria; order RF32; family CAG-239; genus JAWXUC01. The sequence goes on from CAYJOO010000051.1 coordinate 1,277, forward strand.
TCACCAATTTCCACATCATCTTCAATCACAACATTCTCACCAATAAAGCAATCTTTGCCAATTTTTGCAGATGATGATATTTTTGCAGAAGTTGCAATTTTGTTTTGAGCTTTTTTATCTTCATAAAATGAAGTCATCAACTCAAGAAAAGCTTTTTTAGGATTTTCAGATATCACAACAGCAATATCATTTGGCACAAATTCAGCAAGTTCAGTTGTTGTAACACAGGCGCTTGCTTTTATCTCTTGTGCTTTTTGCTTTGCTTTTTTATCATAAAAAAAACAGATTTCACCTTGTTTTGCATCTTCCATTGAGTTGATATCTACAATCGTTGCATTGCCTCTTAAGAGGCTTGCATTGCATATATCAGCAATTTCTGATAACTCAAAGGGGCCTTTATTTATAAAAAATTTCTTATCAACCATATAAAAACTCCGTCAATACTATATTCTCAACAGATAATATAGCAAAAAATATAAATATCAAGCAGATTAGAATTTTATGTTAAAAGTTTATAATTCCTAAAAATTTTTTAAGGTTGACACTCAGGTTTATAAGGCTTATAGTTTGCAAATAAGGAAAAAAATATGGAAAGAATAGCAAAATACATGGCCAGACTTGGCATTTGCTCAAGACGCGGAGCAGAGGACTTAATCAAACAAAAAAGGGTGGAGGTTAATGGTGAATTAATTGAATCTCCAGCTTTTAACGTTGATGGCTCTGAGGTTATAAAATTAGACGGAGAAAAGTTAAAAACAAAAGAAGATACAAGGCTTTTTGTATATTACAAGCCTGTTGGCTTAATAACCTCACATAAAGACCCTCAAAATCGTCCAACAGTTTTTGACAACTTGCCAGCAGGGCTTCCTCGTCTTATTTCTGTGGGGCGCCTTGACTTAAACTCAGAAGGCTTGTTGCTACTAACCAACAACGGTGAGTTATCAAGAAAGCTTGAGTTGCCATCAAATGGTTGGGTTCGCAGATATAAGGTCAAGGTTCATGGCTTTTTTCAACCCCATCAAATGAAAAGGCTTGAAAAAGGCATCAAGATTGACGGCGTTGACTATGGCTCAATAAAAGTTGAGGTAGAAACTCAAAAAGGCCCAATCTCTTGGTTGATAGTTTCTTTAACAGAGGGCAAAAACAGAGAAATCAGAAAAGTTATGAAGCATTTGGGTCTTGATGTCGCAAGATTAATTAGATTATCATACGGACCATTCCAGCTTGGCAAATTAAAAAAAGGCGAAACCAAAGAAATTCCAACAAAAACTCTTAAAGAGCAGTTAGGTAAAGCGTTTGAAATATGAGAATAACCGCCGGAAAATACAAAAATAAAAAACTTTTTTCGCCATGTTCAGATAACATCAGACCAACAATGGAAAAAGCAAAAGAGGCTTTGTTTTCAAAATTGCAAGCAAGATTAGGGAGCTTTTCAGAGCTCTCATTCTTAGATGTTTTTGCAGGCTCTGGATCTATGGGGTTTGAGGCATTATCAAGAGGATTCCAAAATGTTAGCTTTATAGATATTGACACTCAAACCGTTACAAAAAATTCAAAGCTTTTTGCACAACAAGTTAATATAATAAAATCAGATATACTATTGCTGCCCAAAGCAAAGCATGCTTTTGATGTTGTATTTTTAGATGCTCCATATAATCAAGGCCTTTCAGAAAAAGCACTCGCTGTATTGCAAACCCAAGGTTATATAAAAGAAGACAGCCTCGTTATTGTAGAGGTTGCAAAAACAGAACAAGTTGCCATAAGCTACAAAGATGAACGCAATTACGGAATTAATAAATTTTTGTTCTTATTCGACTAAAAAAGCATCATTAGTGTTCATTCCCTGATAATCTTTTTTTATTTGAGAGGTGTCAGGATATTCTTTGCTATTTGATATTTTGTTGATGTCATTTCTATACTCATCAAATATCTCCAAAAAATCAGGGTTATTATCATTTCTTTCTAAATTTTGCATATCATCATCTTTAGAGTTTGACATTTTTTTATCTTCATCAGCCACAATTCCACCAGCTTTTGCATTTTTTATCATATTTGCAGGTTTTTGAATTTGCTTTTTATGTTCAATGTCTTTTTTGGGAATAAAATATTGTGGCATAATTTTTTTTCTTTGATATTCTTGCGCACTTGCAGTTGCACAAAAAAACAAACCACTTAACAAAAGCAACAAAAATGTTTTCATTAATTAATCCTAACTTAATATTTTTACATATATAATATATATTATGAAATATCTTTATATAATATTAATGCTTTTATTTTTTCCAAGCTTTGCTTTTGCAAATGCCTGCAGAGGGCTTGACTTTGCACCAAAGCTTGTGTTTACAAGTTCATACGGTGATTTGAATTATGATTTATCAAAAAACAAAGAATATATATCATCACTTGCAATAAAACACGGGCAAGAAGAAAACTTTGTAGCCGGAGGCTTGGCAATGGCAACTCTTGAAATGAGCGTCAACTTCAAGGCAGAAGTCAAATACAAAAAAGAAACAGACGTTTGCATAACTCCAACAGAGGTTTCTGTTTTTATCGGCTTTCAAGATCCAACCATATATATTGCCAACCACTTAAAAGAAGGTGAATGCCGCTTTTATGTAACACTTCGTCATGAGCAAGCCCATATGCAAATCAACAAAAAAACATTAGAATATTATCTGCCCGACTTTAAAAAAGGCCTGCAAAGAATGATAGAAAATATAAAGCCATTGAACATTGGCAACATAAATGATGTTAATCAAGCAAATGAATATATAAATCAGCAATACTATTCTGAGATAAAAAAACTTGTCACAAGGTTTAATGAGATTTTAGCTCAAGAGCACAGACGTCTTGATAACAAAGAAAATTATGCTTATGAAGCAACTCTATGCAAATAATCCAAAAAGCCCTGCAACACAAAGCTTGCGCTAGATTGGTCTAAGACTTCTTTTCTTCTTTTTCTGTTCATATCAACTTCTTTTATTAAAAAAGTTTCCATGGCATGTGATGATAATCTTTCATCCCAAAAAGTATATGGAAGGTCAATCTTTTCAAAAACAGTATTGGCAAATTCTCTTACAACCTTTGCCATATCTCCTTCTGAGCCATCCATTTGCAAAGGCAGCCCATATAATATTCCACCAACTTCTTTGTCTGCAATTATTTTTTTAATCTCTTCAATGTCTTTTTCAAGTTTTGTTCTATATATTGTCTTATAGTTATTGGCACTTATCAACAGCAAATCAGACACTGCAACGCCAAGTCTGGCACTTCCATAATCAAAACACAAAATTGACTTGTTTTTTTTTAATTTTGTTGTAAATTCATCTATATTCATTTTTACCTCTTTGCAAAAGAGTGTAAATTATAAGTTTTATAATGTAAAGGTTTTTAAGAGATGAAAAAGGTCATAAGTTTATTTTTTGCAACAATTTTGTTTTTCTCAGCTAATGCAAAGGCAGAGTTAACAATTGATATTAGTGGCGCAGTTAGAGATCCAATGCCAATTGCTATACCAGAAATTGTTGCTGAAGGCTTTTTTAATTCTCAATATGCAGACAAAATCAGAGATGTAATAATAGCAGACTTAGAGCGCTCTGGTCTTTTTGTGGTTATTCCCAAAGGCAGCTATATAGAAGAAATCTCTTCAATAAATCAAGAGCCAATTTTTAATGATTGGAAGGCAATTAACGCGCAAGCAATGGCTCAAATGGAACTTTTTGCAACAGGAGAAGATGGGCTTAAGGTTGAGATGCGCTTGTGGGATGTTTATGGCGGCTATCAATTAAAAGGTCAGGCTTTTAGCACAACCAAAGATAACTGGCGCAGAGTTGCTCATGTTATTGCTGATGCAATTTATGAAAGATTAACAGGAGAAAAAGGCTACTTTGATACAAGAGTTGTATATATTGCAGAATCAGGCTCCGCAATCAGACGAGTTAAAAGATTGGCAATAATGGACCAAGACGGAGAAAATCATCGTTACCTTACAGATGGCTCAAATATCGTCTTAACACCAAGGTTCTCACCAAATATGCATAAAATCACATATATGTCATACATAGGCGGCACCCCAAGAGTATATATTCTTGATATTGAAACAGGGCACCAAGAGTTACTGGGCAACTTCCCAGGGATGACATTTGCACCACGCTTCTCGCCGGATTCTTCAAAAGTTTTATTAAGCTTTGCAAGTAGCGGAAAGTCAGATATTTATGAGATGAACCTAACAGGTCAAAAAGAAATCAAACAATTAACAAAAAACAACAGCATTGACACCTCAGCAAGCTATTCACCAGATGGCAAACAAATTGTTTTCAACTCAGACAGAGGAGGGGATCAACAATTATACATCATGGATTCTGATGGTTCAAACGTTAATAGAATTTCATTTGGCAATGGGCGTTATGCAACTCCTGTTTGGTCTCCTCGTGGTGATTATATTGCGTTTACAAAAATGTCTGGCGGACAGTTTTATATTGGCGTTATGTATCCAGATGGCAGCGGTGAAAGACTTCTTGCAAGTGGATACTTGGTAGAGGCCCCAACTTGGTCACCAAATGGCCGTGTGCTAATGTTCTTCAAGCAAGATAAAGGCTCGTCAAGAAAAAGTGGTGCTGTCAAATTATATTCAATAGATTTGACTGGTTATAATGAGCGCTTGGTTGTAACTCCAACAGATGCATCTGATCCTGCTTGGTCGCCATTATTGCCATAAATTTGTTATGCATAACTCTATAATTTTGGTTTATTTATTTATTTATTTCTCTTAAGATACAAAAAAAGGGGAGAATAGAATTATGGCACTTGATGACATAAGAGAAAGTGATGACTACGCTATTTCTGCAAGTCAAAAAGCACAGTTTAGAAAAAAAGCATTAACAATATTGGCACTTTTTGTCGTTTTGTTTGCGTTTGCATTTGCGCTTCATCAAACCATATACAAACAAAAACAGCTAGATAATCTCCCATATAAAGTTATAGAAGACACACAAGAAGAAGGTGGCGTGGAGCATGTATATTACACATTGCCAGAGATGACCATAGCTTTACAATCTCAAGATTTGCAAGAAGGCGAATACACATTAGAGTTTCAAGCAGCTTTTGAATTTGTTGACCCCTCACAAATAGAAACGTTTGAAACCCTCAGCCCAAAAGTTCAAGATGTAATGATTTTTATGCTAACAAACTTAAGACCATCAGAAATATCAACAGCCAAAGGCATGTATTGGTTAAAAGAAGAAATCTTACACAGATCAAATATGCTATTAAGCCCCTTGCATATTGAAAGTGTTTCTTTTAAGCAGTTTAAGATAAAAGGTGGACATTACTCAAATGATGCCACAGACAAGGATCAAACAGATGATAGATAATGAAGAAAAACAAATAAACAACATGAGCTCAAATAATTTTTCAGAAAAAGAAAACGGCGTTTTAGCAATATTAGATTCGTCAATGGTTTCATATGAAAGATTGCCAATGCTTGAGATTGTTTTTGATCGCCTTGTTAGAGCAATGGCAACATCTCTTAGAAACTTTACGCAAGACAATGTGGAGGTTTCATTAGATGCAATTGAATCAATGAGATTCGGCGAATATGTAGAAACCCTTACTTTGCCAACATTGTTATCAGTTTTTAAGGCCGATGAGTGGGATAACTATGCCATTATGTCAGCAGATTCTTCTTTGGTATATTCAATGGTAGATGTTTTGTTGGGTGGTCGCCATGGCACCGCTGCCATGAGAATTGAGGGCAGACCATACACAACCATAGAATTAAACATTGTAAAAGAGATGGTTCAGTTAATCTTGGCAGATTTATCAACCGCTTTTGATCCAATCACAAATGTCGGATTTTCTTTTGACCGCCTTGAAACCAATCCACGCTTTGCAACAATTTCAAGAATGTCAAATGCCGTAATCGTTGCAAAAATCAGAGTTGACATGGAAGACCGCGGCGGCAGAATAGATCTTATGATACCATACGCAACACTAGAACCCGTAAGAGAGCTTTTGCTCCAAATGTTTATGGGTGAACGATTTGGCCGCGACATCATCTGGGAAAACCACCTAGTATCAGAATTATGTGATACCGATGTTGAGCTAGAAGCAGTGCTTAAAACCAAGCCAATATCTTTAGGAGACGTTAGCAAATGGGAAAAAGGCTCATTTCTTGATCTTGATATGTCTGTGCATGATGATGTCAATGTTATATGTGGTGATATCCCATTATTTGTGGCAGAAATCGGCAGAAAGACAGACAATATTGTAGTAAAATTAAAAGGAAAGGTTGAAGATAATGGATAATTTGGAGTTTGTAATAAATATTGCTATAATATTGCTTTTAATACCAACCATTATTTATGCAATCAGATTAAACGCAAGCCTTACAGCATTAAGAAACAATCAACAAGCTTTGGCCAAACTTGTTGAATCATTAAATGATGCAACATACAAGGCAGAAAACTCAATCCCAAAACTTAAAAACATAACTCAAACATCTTCAACAGACTTAAAAGAAGTTGTGTTTAAGGCCAAGGAATTAAAAGATGACTTGTCATTTATCAATCAAAGAGCAGACAACCTAGCAGACAGGCTAGAAGGCGCAATAAAAGATAATAGAGACAGCAAAAAAACACAAAAGCCAACGCAGCCAGCCAATAATTCAGAAGCAGAGCTTGAGCTGTTAAAAGCCTTAAGATCAATTAAATAAAAAAAGAGGACGTTTGATGCAAAAAAAAGT
>CAYJOO010000052.1:0-7857 GCA_964371845.1 uncultured Azospirillaceae bacterium
ATCACATCACTTTGACATAGTGGAGTAGAAAGTTCAATTCTTTCCAGAACCACCAATAAATAAGATAAGCAAGGTAATGAAACATATAAAAATACCAAAAATAAAAAAGCCTAAAAGTCTTAAGATAAAACACAAAAGAAGTCTTTTATGCTATAGGGAGATTATTTATAGAAGCTCCAACAGAACAAAAATCTTTGGATTCTCTCCAAGGTTGCAATTAGGCATATTTTTTGCATTTTTGATAGTTGCATCAACCAGCTTTTATGGATATTATTTTTATGGAAAAAGTGGAGATCTTATCTCTCAGTCAAAAATAGAAGTCCAAAACGCCAAAGATGCATATGAGAACTTTGTTTCAGAAATTGCATTATGGCAAAAACAATCAAGCAACAACAAAGATTTAGAAGGCAAATTAAAAGATGTAATCGCCAAAGACTCTCTTATTAATCAAGCAACATTAGAAAACAAAATAGAGCTCAAAGAAGCCCTGCTTCAAAGAGATATGGCAAGAGCAGAAAGAGATGCCTTAAAAGCCCAAATGGATGAACTAGAGCAAACCTTAAAACAAACAAAAACAGCAGAGCTTGAGTTGCTTGATAAGGTCTCTACCATCGCTTCAAAAGAGATTGTAAAAATCAAAGAGGCCTTAAATGCCATCAACAAACCATTAAAGCAAAAAGGCTTATATTTTAATATTTTATCCAGACCAAAATCAGCCGGCAAGGGTGGCCCATATATTCCAACAAGACAATATTTTTCTCAAGATGCTCAAATTGATGCAAAAATCAACGGTATATATGAGACAATAGATAATATAGATACATACAAAGAAGGTATTAAAAATGTTCCAATTGGCAAACCAGTATGGTCATATTGGGTAAGCTCTCACTTTGGCACCAGAAATGATCCTTTGCAAGGTGGCAGAGCAAACCACAAAGGTATTGATCTTGCCTCAAGAACAGGCAATAAAATCAGAGTAAAAGCAAATGGTAAAGTTTTGCGCGCAGTGCAAAACAATGGCGGTTATGGCAAATTTGTAGAAGTTGACCACCAAAACGGTTTCAAAACCAAATATGGCCACTTACATAAAATATATGTAAAAACAGGCGATGTTGTTGAAATCGATGACGTTTTAGGCGAGGTCGGCAATACAGGCCGTTCAACAGGCCCGCATCTTCACTATGAGGTATTATATCAAGGCCACCCTGTTAACCCATTGGCTTTTATCAAAGCAAAATATTAGGAGAAAATCATGAAAAAACTAAAAAAAATGTTATATGTTAAAATCGCAAGAAAATTAAACAAATCAGATCAAACATCATCAGTGCCTAGTATTATCTCTCAAAACACACAAGTTAATGGTGATATAATCTCAAATGGCGTAATCCATATAGATGGTCAAGTAAATGGAGATGTTAGCTGTGAAGAGCTTGTTATAGGTATTAAAGGCTCTGTTGTAGGCAGCGTTAATGTTGAAAACCTACATTTATATGGCACATTAGATGGCAGAGCAAAAGCAGATACTTTGTTTATTGCAAAATCAGCAAAATTAATTGGTGAAGCAGTTCATAATACAATTGCAATTGAGCCAGGAGCATATATTGACGGCCGTTGCATCAAAGCTGGTGGCCCAATCCCTGCAGAGGCTGCAAAACCAGACTTGCTATTAGAAGATGGCACTCAAAAGAAAGCAAAATAATTCAAATGAGCAATTTCATCTCAACAGGTTTAGTAACACAAAATAGAAAAGCTCGCTTTAATTATGAAATATCAGAAGTATATATAGCGGGTCTTGAGCTAACTGGCACAGAGGTCAAATCTCTGCGTTTGGGTCAGGCAAGTATTAATGATGCATTTGGCATAGATAAAGACGGAGAGCTTTTTGTATCAAATATGTATATTAAAGAATATGAGATGAAGGGCTATCAAACTCATGAAGAGTTTAGGCAAAGAAAACTCTTATTAAAGAAAAAAGAAATAATAGAAATTATTAATGAAATTCAAAAAAAAGGGGCAACATTGGTTGCAATGAAGGTTTTTTTCAATGACCGTGGCAAAGCAAAAATTGAGCTTGGTATCGGCCGCGGAAAAAAACTATATGACAAAAGAGAAACAATCAAACAAAGAGATTGGGACAAACAAAAACAAAGAATAATGATGGGAAAATAAAATGGAAAACAAAACAAGAAAGAATGATTATCCAGCGTGGTATCAATGGGTTGTAAACGCAGCAGAAATGGCAGAAAATTCAGCTTCTCCAGGATGCATGGTTATCAAACCGTGGGGATATGGAATCTGGGAACAAATCAGAAACTCTCTTGATGAAATGATAAAAGAAACAGGGCATGATAACTGTTATTTTCCATTGTTTATACCTTTATCTTTTTTTCAAAAAGAAGCTGATCACGTTGATGGCTTTGCCAAAGAGATGGCCGTTGTAACACACTCAAGATTAAAAAACGAAGACGGCAAACTTGTTGTTGATGGCAAGTTAGAAGAACCATTAATAGTGCGCCCAACATCTGAGGCAATTATTGCAGACAGCTTCTCAAAATGGATAAAATCATACAGAGACTTGCCTGTTATGATAAACCAATGGGCAAACGTTGTAAGATGGGAGATGCGCCCACGCTTGTTTTTGCGCACTAGAGAGTTTTTGTGGCAAGAAGGGCACACTGCACATTCAACAGAAAAAGAAGCAGTTGCAGAAACAATTCAAATGTTAGAAGTTTATAAAAAACTGTCTCAAGACTATATGGCCGTGCCAGTATTAACAGGCAAAAAACCAGAGCACGAAAAATTTCCTGGTGCCGTTGATACTTATTGTATTGAATCAATGATGCAAGACGGAAAAGCTTTGCAAGCTGGAACATCTCACTACTTAGGGCAAACATTTTCAAAAGCACAAGACATCAAATTTGTTAGCAAAGAAAACAAACCAGAATACGCATACACAACATCTTGGGGTGTATCAACTCGTTTAATCGGTGGTGTTATTATGACACACGGTGATGATAACGGTTTGAAAGTGCCACCAAGAATAGCTCCACATCAAATTATCATTGTGCCAATATTTAAAACATCAGAAGATGAAGAAAAAGTTATGGCATATATTAATGGTATTACAACAGAGCTTAAAAAACACAAAGCATTTGATGAAAAAATCAGAGTTAGAGTAGACAATCGCTTAAAATCTCCAATGGATAAATATTGGGAGTGGGCAAAAAAAGGTGCCCCAATGATTGTAGAAGTTGGAATGCGTGACGTTGACGGTAATAACGTTATGGTTAAAGAGCGCATTAACATGGGTGATAAAAAACTAATGAACAAAGATGAGTTCATTTCATCAGTAGGCAGCCGCCTAGAGGAAATCCAACAACAAATGTTTGATACAGCAAAACAAATGTTAGATAATAACACAAGAGATGATATCAAAACTCCAGAAGAATTCAGAGCATATTTTGCCAAACAAAATATCTTCTTGGAAGATGGCAACAAAAACAACATTGGTTTTGTAAAAGGCAAATGGTGTGGTTGTCCAAATTGTGAAGAAATCTTAAAAGAAATGAAAATAACGATTCGTTGCATTCCTTTTGAGCAATCAGGAACAGAAGGCACATGCTTGCTATCAGGCAAGCCTGCAACAATGGATGTTATATATTCAAGAAGCTATTAAAAACAAGCCCCTCATTGAGGGGCTATTTTTTTATCTTATAAGTTTTTGATCAAATATTTTTAAGAAGACAAAGTATAATATAATAACTGAAATATTAAACATTTGTGGATCAACAAAAATAGACAGTGGAGATACAAACGTCATAATTATTGTATATAATATATAATAAATTGCCGCAAATCTTTTTCTTTGTGGTTTGTTTAGTTTTCTGGTTACAAACCAAGATGTGATCCAAGCAAAAATGCACATACTCACCCAAGAGGCGGTCACAATCACCAAAGAAAATCCAAATATTACTCCGATTATATTATATGCATTATTAAGATCTATTCCCTTAGGTGCTTCTGCCACCCCAAAGTATATTAAAGGCAACCCAACCAAAAGACAGATCGCAATTATCCCTAATGAAAAATAAAATATTGCTCTTTTTCCATTTCCGTTTCCATTTAATATATAGTTTTTCATAGTTATTTCCTTTTTTGATTAAAATTAAATTATTTTTGTTTCTTAAACATATCTAAAAATGCTCCACATGGGCAAAAATATTTGCACCATGGTCTTGCAATAAATATAGATAAAAACAGCGATACCGCAAATATGATAATAGAAATCATGTTTGCATATTCTGGCTTGAACGCAGAAAAAGGTTCTAATATTGCAATATAAGATCCGTATCCAAATATAAGGAGCAAAAGGCAAAACATTAAGATTGCAAATCTTGCATATACTAGCCACTTTACAACTTTTATTTTAATGTTTGATTTAATGCTTTGATTAACCAAATCTTGCGCAGCACCAAAAGGGCAAAGATTATAACAATAAAAGTTTTTTCCAGTAATCATGGGAACAAAGATAGATATCAAAAATATAGCAAATAACCCATATTGATAATAATCGGGCACTCCGTGCAGCAACCAAGCAGAAATTTTTGCCACTGAAAGCATAGACCCTTGCCACACCCCCAAAATCATAACAATTAAAGCCTGTATAAAAGGCCTTATTTTGTTTGCCTTTTTTGGTGCAAAAAACATAAACAAACCAAGCAAACCAGCAAACAATACCGCAAATGTTTTTATAATTTCATATGTATTCAAGTCTTGATTTGTATCTGTTACTTTTCCATTCTTTGCATCTATTGTCATATTAATAGAGGCAATTATTGCCTGAGACGACATTGTTGCACCACTGACAGCATCAACATTTGTCTTGGCGTTTTTAATGTTCATACCAATCCAGTTATCTAAAATTTTTGTGCTCAATACTTGATTTAAGAATGTCGGAGTTTCTGTGTTTTGCAAAACTTTAATATCTTTGATAGTTCCGTTTGCATCAACGCCTATTGCCATTGGGATTTGCCCTCCATAGCCAAAAACTTTTGGTGCAAATTCGGTGGTATAAATTATCTCAGATACCTGCAGCTCAGGGGCAAAAGTTGCTTTTTGACTTTCTGCAGAACCAAGAGATAATCCCAAAAAATTATTATTGGCAATTGCTATCACAGCAATTAGTAACAAAAAAATTATAACATCTAAAAATTTTTTCATCAGATTTTATTCCAATATAATCTTTCTGGCTTCCACTTGTCTTTTGGCATTTGCTCACCTTTTGGGTGCCCAATGATAATAATATTTAATGGCACAAGATTATCAGGTAAGTTAAACATATCTTTAACACCGTCAACTCTAATATTTGAGTATCCACCATTATAAACGCCAGTCCAAACAGCACCAAGCCCCATTGCCTCAACTGCAAGCAAAATGTTTTGAGTTGCTGCAGAGGTGTCTTGCGGCCAATATCCCATCATATCTGGTCTAGATTTATATGTATCCAAATTTGCCAACACAACAATTGCAGCAGGAGCTTCAAGAGCCATCTGAGCAAATTGATTTACTTTTGCATATTCTTTTACAATATTTTTATCATTAACAACAATAAATTCCCAAGGCTGCATATTCCCTGCGGTTGGTGCAGCCATTCCGGCTTTAACCAATTTTTCTAATACTTCATCACTTACGGGCTCTTCCGTAAATGAACGCACAGATTTTCTTTCAAATATTGTTGCCATAACAGCCTCTTCTTTGTCCATGGTCGAGTTATTGTTAATAATAACATAGCCTAAAGCCAATATTAATGTAATGCATAGAATTTGGTAATTTATTTTCATGTTTTCTCCTTTACATATAAGATATATATAATATATATAAAGTCAACAGAATAAGGAGGCCCTATGATAGCTTATATAAATGCCACATTTTTAATATTGTTTTTGTGCACATATTTTTATTTCATATTTTCAAAAAAAGTGCACATATCTTCAAGAATAGTTTTATTGCTTGGAGGTTTTTATATGAGTTTGTTTCCGTTTTTATTATCGCAAAAGATCCGTGTTTTATTGGGTGAAAACTACAGATATTTTGCCAATACAATAAACACATTTTTTATAATATGTATAATTTTATATTTAATAATTTTAATAACAAAGCTTACAAGGTTATACAAGCCAAGCAAATTATTTGCCAATTCAATACTAATACTTAGCGCAATTTTGGGGCTGCATTCTTTGCATGAGGGCACCAAAGTTCCGCAGCTCAAAGAAGTTGTAATAACAAATGCTGATATAACCGCCCCAAAAAAGATTATATTTTTATCAGATATACATATCAATAAAAACGTAAATATCAAAAAAATAGCTGGCCTTGTTGAGGCAACAAATCAAGAAAAGCCAGATGCAATTTTATTAGGTGGTGATATCATTGATGATACCCCAAAAAATAATGCTCCTTATCTAAAAGAGTTGCAAAAATTAAAGGCAAAAGATGGCATTTATTTTGCAACGGGCAATCATGAGGTTTACCGAGGTGCGTTAACAAGTGTTGGTCAACTTACAAAAGCAGGATTCCAATACTTGTTCAACCGCGGGGTTTTAATTGGTGGCAACATATATATAGCGGCAATCCCAGATGTCAGAGCACAAAAAAATCAAATATTTATTGAAGACGCATTAATAAGTGCTCCAAAAGATTCTTATAAAATTTTAATATCACACACGCCATATGACTTTGGGCCACAAAACGCCTTGTTTGACATAATGCTTTCTGGGCACACTCATGGAGGGCAAATATTTCCTTTTCATATCTTGGCAAAAAATCAGCACAAATACTTAAGCGGATTATATGATATGGATAACGATGCTCAAATATACGTATCAAATGGTGCAGGGCAGTGGGGGCCACAATTAAGATTTTTTGCACCAGCAGAAATAACAGTCATTAAACTATTGCCATATAAAAAATAAATATTATAATTATAACACAAGCGGGGGTATAGCGCAGTTGGTAGCGCGTTTGACTGGCAGTCAAAAGGTCAGGGGTTCGATTCCCCTTACCTCCACCAAAAGTTTATAACTCTTAATAAAGAAAGATCATAGAGCATGAAAGTTTTATTAATAAACGGAAGTCCCAAAAAAAATGGCTGCACATTCAAAGCATTATCAATAATAGCTCAAGAGCTTAATGAAGAAGGTGTAGAAACACAAATTTTTGATATTGGCAGCAAACCAATCAGAGGTTGTATTGCTTGCAAGCATTGTCATAAAACTGCTTCTAATAAATGCGTGTTTAATGATGATCCAACCAATGAATGCATTGAGTTGATGTCAAAAGCAGATGGCGTTGTCATTGGTTCTCCAGTGTTTTTTGCCGGAGCCAATGGTGCTTTAACTGCAATGCTAGATAGAGTTTTTTATGCCGCAAACTCTTTAATGAGCTTCAAGCCTGGAGCATCAATAGCCAGCGCCAGAAGAGCGGGAACAACTGCAACTTTAGACAGGCTCAATAAATATTTTCTATTTGCAAATATGCCTATTGTCTCTTCAATGTATTGGAATGAAATTCATGGCAACACCCCAGAAGAAACCATCAAGGATGAAGAAGGCGTGCAAATAATGCGCATATTAGGACGCAATATGGCCTGGTTATTAAAATCTATTGAAGCCGGAAAAACAAACGGGATTCCTGAGCCAAAAACAGAACAAAGAATAATGACAAATTTTATAAGATAAAAAAAACCTCTCCCAAAGGAGAGGTTTTATTTTTGCGAATGAAAATCTATTTTTTTGCTGCTGCTTTTTTAGCAGGTGCTTTTTTAGCAACTGTTTTAGCAGGTGCTTTTTTAGCAACTGT
>CAYJOO010000053.1:0-7835 GCA_964371845.1 uncultured Azospirillaceae bacterium
TTTAATATATAGATATCTTCTTTATTTGCAAGACTTATTTTGACTTATACTTTATTATCATAAACAAAATTGTTGAAGCAAAAACAAGGCTTATGGCATTGAATATTACCATTGGAACAGAGCTTAAAAAATAGCCATAAACTATCCAAGAAAAAATACCAAAGTTGTATAATAGATAACTAAAGAATGAAAGTGATTTTACATCTTTTGTTTTTATGGTTTTTATGGTTTGAGGCATAAAGCAGATTGCTGTGCAAATGCCCGCAAAATAACCCAAAATCTCTATGTATATGCTCATTTTATACTTCCTTATTTGTTATTTTAAGTTGTCTTTTACCGCTTCTATTATTTCTTCAACAGTAATGCCGCAATATTCATATACTTTTTGTGCAGGGCCAGAAGTGCCAAAACCATCCATGCCAATAATGTCATCGGCATACTTGTCCCAGCCAAATTTTGAGCCAGCCTCAATTGCAATTATGGGTCTGTGGCCGATAACTGATTTTTGATATTTGTCGTCTTGAAGGTCAAAAAGATCAAGGCAAGGGGCAGAGACAACATTAACATCTATGCCTTGTTTTTTTAATTCTTCTTGAGCTTTTATTGCAAGAGAAACCTCAGAGCCTGAAGCCATTAATGTGGCTTTGGGATTTTTTACTTCTGAGATTATATATGCGCCCATTTTGCTTAAGTTTTTGTCAGCTGATTTTCTTAATGTTGGTAGGTTTTGACGAGAAAGTGCCAAAATTGAAGGTGTGCCTTCTGATTCAATGGCAAGTTGCCAAGCCTCTGCGGTTTCAACCACGTCACATGGTCTGAAAACGTTTATATTTGGCATTGCTCTATAACTTGCCAAATGCTCAACAGGTTGATGAGTTGGGCCATCTTCTCCAACGCCAATTGAATCATGAGTTAAGACATAAATAACTCTTATACCCATTAAAGCAGCAAGTCTTTGAGCTGGTCTTAAATAATCTGAGAAAACAAAAAACGTGCCAGCATATGGAATAAAACCACCATGTAAAGACAAACCATTTAAGATTGCGCCCATTACGTGTTCGCGGATTCCATAAGCAATATTGTTGCCTTTGAAGTCTCCTCTTTTGATGGTTTTCATTCCGTCAACAAATGTTAAGTTTGAGGCAATTAAGTCTGCGGAACCACCGATGATTGCAGGCATTTGTGGTATGATTTTTTCAATACATAATTGGGATGCGCGTCTGGTTGCCACGTTTAATTGCTCTGCGATTGCAAGTTGTTTTAATTCTTCTAAACCTTGGGCCCAATTTTTTGGTAGTTTGTTATTTATTTGATTTAAGAAGCCTTGGTTTGCTTGAGAAGCTTGCTGCCAAGCGTTATATTCTTTTTGGTTTTTATTGCCGGCTTGTTCCCACATATCTTTGATGTTTTGTGGAACTTCAAATGCTTTATATTGCCATTTGAGCTTGTCTCTCATTGCTTGGGTTTCTTCAAGCCCAAGAGGGGAGCCGTGGCACTTGTTGGTGCCTTGTTTGTTTGGAGCACCAAAGCCAATTTTTGTTTTGCAAGCAATCAAAGTTGGTTTTTTTGATTTTTGTGCTTTTTTTATGGCTTTTTCAATGGCTTGATAGCTGTGGCCGTTGATGGCAATAACATTCCATTTGTTTGCCTTAAATCTTTTGAGTTGATTGGTTGATGATGAGCTTGAAACGTATCCATCTATTGTGATATTGTTGTTATCCCACAATACAATAAGCTTGCTTAAGCCAAGGTGCCCTGCCATGGCAATTGCTTCTTCTGAGATACCTTCTTGGAGGCAGCCATCTCCACACATTACATATGTATAGTGATTGCAAAGTTCTTTGCTGTAGGTTGCATTTAAGATGCGCTCTGCTATGGCAAAGCCAACTGCTGATGATATGCCTTGTCCGAGTGGGCCTGTTGTGATGTCTATGCCATCTAAATGGCCATATTCAGGATGTCCTGCTGTTTTTGCGCCAAGTTGACGAAAATCCTTTATGTCATCAAGATTGATGTCATGATACCCCATATAGTATTGCAAAGAATATAAAAGAGCAGAGCCGTGTCCGGCTGATAAAACAAATCTGTCACGGTTAAACCACTTTGGATCTTTTGGATTTGTTTTTAAGAATTTTGAGAATAAAACAGTTGCAACATCTGCCATGCCAAGAGGCATTCCTGGGTGTCCTGAGTTGGCTTTGTTTATCATATCGGCTGATAAAAATCTTAAGGCATTTGCCATTTGCTTGTAGTTTTGCTTCATTTATTGTTGCTCCTTTATTTTATAATTTTTTATTTTATAATATTATATTTGTTTGTAAAGGAGCTATTGGCATATTGTTAAAAAATACCCCCGCAAAATATATAACTTGCGGGGGGAGGAGTTATTCTTTGATGTAATCATATTCAATGTCAAAGGTTTGTTGATTGAAAATGATTTCTGCCTTTGTTTGTACGAGCCCTAATATAATTTCAAATGTTTGTGAATTATTAGATGGGATTGTCATTTCAACTTGTTTGCCCTTGAAGCTGATTTTTACTTGATCTGGTCTAATGTGAGCAGATTGAAGATGTGTCCATTTGCCAAGATATTGAGGTGGCCCAATTTTTGTTTGTAGATAAAACTTGAAGTCTAAGTCGCTGTCTTTGGTTTGAGCCATTTTTGAAACCTCAAAAATTGGGGTTATTACAGCTTTTTTGTTTTTTGTTTTGCTGTCTGTATAGCAATATCCCTCAAAGCCTGTTATTTGTATTTGAAAGTCATCAAAGCCTTGGCTGATTTGAGTTAAATAAGCGCTGTGTCTTGGAATGCTGACATTTGGGCAAAGAAGAAATTTTTCATTATTGCTTGAGAACAAAGAGCTAATGGCTGCACAAGAAGATGTTAATAATATGGCGAATATGATTAAGATTTTTTTCATCTTATGCTCCTTTTAACATTATTTCTGGGCTTTCTATGCCAAGTAAGTTTAAGAGCAATCTTAAAACATTTGCTGTTAACTTTGCCAAAGAAAGTCTTGATTTTGCCAAGTCTTTGTTTTCTTCATTCATAATTGACGATGTTGCATAAAAGCTTGAAAACTCTTGTGCTAGAGAAAACGCATATTCTGCAATAATACTTGGTTCTAGCTTGTCATAAGCTCCAAATATTGTTGCGTTTAAGCTCAATAACTTTAAGATTAATTTTCTTTCTTCTGCATTGCTAATTATAATATTGTCTTCACTTATTTCTGCTTTTCTTAATATTGAGTTTATTCTGGCAATGGCGTATTGAATATATGGGCCGGTTTTGCCCTCAAATTTTGCAAAGTCATCAAGATCAAAGACATATCCAGAAGCAAGATTGTTTTTAAGATCTTGAAACTTAATGCCAGCAACAGCAATTTGACGCACCAAATTGGCGATATATTCTGCGTTGTATTCATCATTTGGTTCTGGCATTGATTGCATTACTTTTTCTTGAGAAGTTTTAAGCAATGTTTCTAAATTCATTACGCCGCCATCACGGGTTTTAAATGGTTTGCCATCTTTGCCATTAACGGTGCCATAGCCAATATACTTAAATGTGGTATCGTTTGCAATTCCTAACATATTAGATGCTTCAAAAACTTGTTCAAAATGCAGGCCTTGTCTGACGTCTACCATATAAATAATTTCTTGTGCCTTCAAATCATCTACACGCATTTTAACCGTTGCAATATCTGTTGTGTGATATGTAAAGCCACCATCTGCTTTTTGCAGCATTACTGGTGGTCTTGGCTTGTTGATTTCTGGCAATCTTATAATGTTGGCTCCGTCATCAAGCTCTGAGATGCCTTTTGCATCAGCAATTTTTACAATCTCTTTGCAAATTTCATGAGCATCTGATTCTCCTAGCCATAAGTCAAAATTAATGTCTAAAAAGTTATAATTTTCTTTTATTGCTTTTAGAGATTCATCAACCAAGTGTCTCCATACTTTTTTGTATTCTGCATTGCCGTTGTGTAGTTCTACCAAGATTTGTTTTGCGCCTTCACGCTCTTCTTGGTTTTCTTTGCATCTGATGTTGCCGTCTCTGTAAAATTGACCAATTTGAGTTATGTTATAATTTAAGGCGTTGTTTAGGTTGCCGTCTTTTAAGAGGATTTCAGAGATAATGATACCCATTTGAGTGCCCCAGTCACCAAGGTGCACATCAGATGTGACATCATTGCCAACAAAACGCTCAAGGCGTTGAATGCTCTCACCAATAACACCAGAACGCAAATGCCCAACGTGTAATTCTTTGGCAACATTTGGGCCGCCAAAGTCAAGCACAACTTTTTTGGGATTGGCAACAGTGCTGACACCAAATCTTGTGTCTTTTTTTATGTTGTTTATTTGGTTTTCTAAGAATTCATTTGACAAGCTCATGTTAACAAATCCTGGGCCATCAACGCTGATCTTGATAAAATCAGCATCTTTTGCAAGTTCATCGGCAATCATTTGGCCAATTTCTCTTGGGTTTTTGCCAAGTTCTTTTGCAAGGGCTAGTGCTCCGTTACATTGAAAGTCGCTTAAATCTGGGCGATCTGATAACTTTGCTAAAGCAAATTTTTCATTTATATTTAAGTTTGAAAAAACATTTTTAATTTTTGTATTAATTATATTTTCTATTGCTTGTGTCATTTTATTCTCCGTTATTTTGGATTATATATAAAACTTTTTTAATGACAACAAAAAAATAAGGCCTCTTATAAATTAAGAGACCTTATTTGTAGCTATGCTTTTCTTTGACGGTAATAATCTTTTAATATCACCGTTGTTAATTTGTTTAGTTTTTCTGGCAACGGAGTTGGTTTTTTTCGGTTGCCCCATTTTATAATTTCTTCAATATCAGTTTGAGTAACTTTGATATTGATAGAATAACTCTTATTGTGTAGCTCTATGCCTTCATATAAATAAATAAATTCATCTGCACAGAAGGCGATGTTTTTTTTATCTTGAAGGATTGCATTTATTTTTATAAATCCATCATGAGCACTGTTGTGCTTTATTACTGTTGTTGGCACAGTGTCTATTGCTATGCTTTTCATAATCGTATAATTAGGGGTTAATAATAAATTTATCAATGTGAGTGTATTTGTTTTGTTTTATTAGTCAACTATTTTATAAATATTTTGATAAATATTTTGCAGTCCATGATTTTTTTGATTTTGCAACTTCTGTTGGGGTGCCTTGGGCAACAATTGTGCCACCACCATCGCCTCCGTCTGGCCCCATGTCTATTATATAATCAGCTGTTTTTATCACGTCTAAATTATGCTCAATTACTACAATTGAATTGCCCGCATCAACAAGTGCGTGCAACACGTTTAATAGTTTATGAATATCTGCAAAATGCAACCCTGTTGTTGGCTCGTCTAAAATATATAAAGTCTTGCCAGTGGCTCTTTTTGCAAGCTCTTTTGAAAGTTTGATACGTTGAGCCTCACCACCAGATAGAGTAGGGGCTTGTTGCCCAAGTTTGATATAACCCAAGCCAACTTGACGCAAGACCTCTAATTTGTTTTTGATGTTTGGAATTTTATCAAAAAACTCATAAGCCTCATCAATGCTCATATCCAAAACATCGGCAATTGATTTGCCCTTATATTTAACCTCTAAAGTTTCTCTGTTAAAACGTTTGCCTTTGCAGACATCGCATTGTACATATACGTCTGGTAAAAAGTGCATTTCAATTTTTGTAACGCCATCACCTTGGCAAGCCTCACAGCGGCCACCTTTTACGTTAAAAGAAAAACGCCCTGCGTTATAGCCTCTTTCTTTGGCCTCTGGTAAAGATGCAAACCACTCTCTGATTGGAGTGAACAATCCTGTGTATGTTGCAGGATTTGAGCGTGGGGTGCGGCCAATTGGTGATTGGTCAATATCAATAACTTTATCAATATTTTCAATGCCTTTGATTTGTTTGTAAACGCCTGTTTCTTCACGCGATTTATTAAGCTCTTTGTTAACTCCTTTGTATAAAGTTTCTAGCACAAGTGATGATTTGCCGCCTCCAGAAACGCCAGTAACACAAGTAAAGGTGCCAAGTGGAAACTTTGCATTTACATTTTTTAGGTTGTTGGTTTTTGCTCCAACCACTTCTATAAACTTGCCAGTGCCTTTGCGCAATTCTGCAGGGACCAAAATTTGTTTGACGCCATTTAGGTATTGAGCAGTTAAGCTGTCTGATTTTAAGATGTCATCAATTGTGCCTTCTGCAACGATTTGCCCACCATTGATGCCAGCTCTTGGACCCATGTCTATAATGTGATCTGCAGAGCGAATTGCGTCTTCATCATGCTCAACTACTATTACAGTATTGTCTAAGTCTCTTAATCTGTTTAGGGTTGTAAGCAAGCGGTCATTGTCTTTTTGGTGCAGACCAATTGATGGTTCATCTAAGATATATAGCACCCCTGTTAAGCCAGAGCCAATTTGGGAAGCAAGGCGGATACGTTGTGCCTCACCGCCAGAAAGAGTGCCAGCTTGACGAGACATTGATAAATAATCTAAGCCAACGTTGTTTAAGAATGTTAAGCGCTCAATAATTTCTTTTAATATTTTTGAGGCAATTTCTTGTTTTTTTGGGGTTAGGCTATGATGCACTTTACCAAACCAGTCAAGTGCGCAAAAAATTGACATGTCAGATACTTCCATAATATCTAAGCCATTTACTTTTACTGCCAAAGCTTGTTCAGAGAGGCGTTTGCCGCCACAGGCATCACATTTTGCAGCACGCTGATATTTTGAAATTTCTTCACGTCTGTCCTCTGATGAGGTTTCAAGCGCCATGCGCTCTAAGTTTGGGATAACGCCTTCAAATGGTTTGTATGTAGAAAAAGACTTGTACATTATCTCTATTGGCATTCCGTTTGAGCCATATAAAATAAAATCTTTATCTTTTTGTTTTAAGTCTTTCCATTTGGTTTTCATATCAATGCCAAGATAGCCAGCGATAGAACGCAAGGCATGATAATAAAAAGATGTTGATGATGTGCCCCATGGCGCAATTGCGCCTTGTGAAAGGGCTAAGTTTTCATTTGGAATGACTAATGCTTCATCGATATGAAGCTGAGCGCCCAAGCCCTCACATTTTTTGCAAGCTCCGGTTGGTGAGTTGAAAGAAAACAAGCGAGGCTCAATTTCTTCAATCGCAAAGCCAGAAACAGGGCAGGCGTATTTGCTAGAAAAAACAAGTTTTTCTTGAATGTCTAAGTTTTCTACATAAATAATGCCGTCTGATAATTTGAGTGCGGTTTCAAATGATTGAGCAAGGCGTTCAGCAATGCCTTCTTTAATTATAATTCTGTCAACAACCACATCTATATTGTGCTTTTTGTTTTTGTCTAATGTTGGGAGCTCGTCGACCTCATAAACGTTATCATCAATCTTAACACGTTGAAAACCTTGTTTTTTTATGTTTTCAAGTTCTTTGGCAAAAGTGCCTTTTGAATTTTTTGCTATTGGAGATAGTATTAGGGCTTTGGTTTTTTCTGGCAGTTCAAGGACTTTATCTACCATGCTTGCCACACTCATTGCCTCAATTGGCAAACCTGTGGTTGGAGAATATGGAGTGCCGGCTCTAGCCCACAATAATCGCATATAGTCAAAAATTTCTGTAATTGTGCCAACGGTTGAGCGAGGGTTTTGAGAGGTGGTTTTTTGCTCAATTGAAATTGCTGGAGACAAGCCATCGATGTAATCAACATCGGGCTTTTTCATAAGGTCTAAAAATTGGCGCGCGTATGAAGAAAGGCTTTCTACATAACGACGCTGTCCTTCTGCATATACGGTATCAAAGGCAAGAGAAGACTTGCCAGAACCAGACA
>CAYJOO010000054.1:0-3397 GCA_964371845.1 uncultured Azospirillaceae bacterium
TATGCAAATATTGTTTGCGCAAATGCACTTACCACTGATTGGGAAGATATTGTGCCTAAATACGAACTTAATTACATTATGGGAAATCCTCCGTTTTTGGGAAAGAAAGAGCAAAACACTTTACAGAAAAAAGAGCTTGTTTCATGCTTTGATAAGAAAGCTAAAAAAATATCAAACTTAGACTATGTAAGTGGTTGGTATATAAAAGCAAGTAATTACATTCAAGGAACAAAAATAGAAGTAGCTTTTGTTTCTACAAATTCAATTACACAAGGTGAACAGGTTCCTATTCTTTGGAAAGAACTATTAAAAAATAATGTGATAATTAACTTTGCTTATCGTACGTTTAACTGGACAAGTGAAGCCACTCAAAAAGCTGCTGTACATTGTGTAATTATTGGGTTTTCTTTATTTAATCGCCAAGAAAAGTATTTATATATTTCAGACGATAATTTTGTTAAATGTGAAAATATAAATCCTTATTTAGTAAATGCTGAAAATATTGTTATTGATTCACGAAGTAAACCATTGTATAATGTCAGTCAGATTTGTTACGGAAGCATGCCAATAGATGATGGACATTTAATTTTAGACGAAGAAGATGTAAAAGATTTAATCGCTGAAAACTTTGAAAACAAAAAGTTTATTAGACAATATGTAGGTGGAATAGAACTCATTAATAATAAGTTAAGATATTGCTTGTGGCTCGAAGGTATTTCACCAAAAGAAATACGTTCTTCAAAGATTATTTTAGAGAGAATTGAAAAAACTAAAGCATTTAGAGAAAGTAGCAATAGACCACAAACTAAAGCGTTATCAGAAACCCCATATTTGTTTGGAGAAATAAGGCAACCTAAAACAGATATGTTACTAATACCAAAAGTATCTTCTGAAAATAGAAAATATATACCAATCAAAACTGTAGGTAGCGATATTATTGCAAATGGCAGTGTGTTATTAGTTGAAAATGCTAACAAATTTATATTTGGGGTATTGACATCTAACGTTCACATGGCTTGGATGAGGGCAGTATGTGGTAGGCTTGAAAGCAGATATCAATACTCTGGAACAGTTGTCTACAACAACTTCCCTTGGTGCTCACCAACCGATGAACAGAAAGCTAAAATAGAACAAACTGCACAAGCTATTTTAGACGCACGAAATCTTTATCCAGAGAGTTCACTTGCCGACTTATACGGAAATCTTATGCCAAGGGAGCTTTTAAATGCCCACAGAGAAAATGACAGAGCCGTCATGCGTGCCTACGGCGCTAACTGGAAATCAGAATCCGAATGTGTAGCCGACCTTATGAAGATGTATAAAGAGATTGTGAACGGAGAATAATGAATGAGTTTAACCAATGAATTTAATGATGTTCTAAAAAGAGAACAAACCGCTATATTACCAGCATTATTTGATATTTCAATAGAAGCTTTAGTTAAAGAAGATAAATTACTTGAAGACATACCATTTATTTCGTCGGCGATAAAACTTGCAAATTTTGCTTCAAATATAAGTAAAATACACGGGGTAAAAAAATTGGCAAAATTTATTGAAGGGATTAATAATGGTTCAGTAACCGAAAAAAAGCGATTAGAAATCAGCAACAAGTTTATTGAAAAAGAGAAATATCGACAAAAAGAAATAGAATACTTAATTATACTTTTAGATAGATACTTGGAAATAGATAAGGCTACATATCTTTCAAAAATATATTTGGCATATTTGTACGAAGAAATTACTTGGGACGATTTAACCAAATATGCTGTAATAGTAGATAAATTACTTATTTGTGACTTCTCTTACTTGATAAAGCAGTCTACAATACCTATTGAAAATGACAATATACCCGACTCATTATTAAGACTAATAGCACTGGGACTATATTATGAAGAGTATAACTCATCTCCCTTTTCCTTTAGAAGTAATGGTAACATGGGTATTACTCATGGTGAATTATCTCAGGTGCAAAAAAAGAGAAGAAGCTATAGAAAAACAGATTTTGCAAACGGCTTAAAAGGTGAAATATTGTTTTTTCAAAAAAAATATGATGAAGCAAAAACTTTTTTTGAGATGGCAACAAAAATAAACCAACAAAATTATAAAGCCCAAATATTTTTGGCTGATATTGCAACAATAAAAGATGATTATAAAGAGGCTGAACTTTATTATAAAGCAGTTATTGAGGCTGAGCCAAAAAATATTAATGCAATAATAAATTATGCAAATATGTTATATAAGTCTGGCAATAAAGCATTGGCTTTGGAAGAATACAGAAAAGCGATTTTGATTGATGATAAAAACTTTGCAGCATTAAACAATCTTGGTTTGATTGTAAAAGATGAAGGTGATTATCAAGAAGCCTTGGGATTGTTTTTTGCAGCTATGAATGTTGATGCCACAAATGATGATGTCGCTATTAATGCGTTGGAAACGCTTATTTTATATGCAGAAGATAATGAGGGCGATGCAAGGAAAATTGCTCAAAATTGGTTAAAGCATTATCCAAATAATGTGTATGCAAAGCATTTGGTTGCGGCATTTGAGGGCGGTGTAGATAATGATAATTTGCAATATTCTCAGAATCTTTTTAATGCTTTTTCTGATAATTATGAAGGGGTGTTGCACAAAATTGGATACAGGCTTCCGCAAAAAGTTAAGGAGCTTTTTGGGCAAATTGAGGGAAGGGTTCTTGATATTGGCTGCGGAACGGGGTTGTTGGGTGAGTTGATAAAAAATGATTGCAATACTCTTGTTGGAATCGACTTGTCTGAGAAGATGTTAAATGTTGCTCGAGGCAAAAATTGTTATGATGAGCTAGTTTTAATAGATGGTGAGCAATATCTGCAAAAAAATACAGACTTTGATTATATGTTTGTGTTGGATGTTTTTTGTTATGTTGGTGATTTAAGCATCTTTGTTAATTGTATGAAAAATAAGACTTTTTTCTTTTCTGTTGAGAGGGGGGAAGATAAAGATTTTGAACTGCAAATAAATGGACGATATAAACACTCAGCTGAATATATAAAATGTTTGCTGTCTGGCATTGATTATATATGTGAAGATATTGTATTGAGAGTTGAAAATGGGCAAGAAGTTGCAGGGATGATTTTTTATAAGAAAACCCCTTAGCGCCCGACTGGACCCTAAGGGGAATGGTTTATTGATTTTTCGCTTCTTCTATTTGGATGTAGTTGTATACTACATCACAGAAAGAAGAAACTGTTATATCCATATCAGCGACGTCTTCATCTTTGATTTGGATGTCGAAGGTTTGTTCTGCCTCCATTATAGTTTCTACTAGGTCTAGGCTGTCTAGGCCTAAGTCGGTTGCCCAGCAGTCATCATCTTTGATTTCATTGCTGCTTAGGTCAAAACCTCTTTTGATTATTTGTTT
>CAYJOO010000054.1:3407-7619 GCA_964371845.1 uncultured Azospirillaceae bacterium
AAACTCTTAACCTCCTCTTGAGAGATTTTTTTAATTTTTCTCATAACTATTTTTTTTAGGTTAATGTGTATTTAATATATTTGTATGTGTATATTAAGGCTTTGATAAAATTTGTCAATAATTTTTTGGCAAAAAAGAGATGTTGTTAAACATAAGTTTTTATTTACAAAAAAAAATAATTATATAATATCTGTATAAATCATTAAAAAAAAGGAATAAAACATGAAAAAAATAATATTAGCGTTATTACTCATTATTATTGCAGTTGTTGCAATTGTGTACTTTAATTTGGGATATATTGTAAAAAAAGCAGTTAATAAATATGGCTCAGAGATTACTGGAACAGAAGTTTCTTTGCAAGGGTTTGATTTGTCTTTGAGCAAAGGTGAGGCATCTGCATCAAAACTTTTGGTTGGCAACCCAAAAGGTTATCAAGCACAAAGCATTTTTGAACTGGAAAATATTGAGGTTAATTTGGATATTAAATCATTGACATCAGATACAATCGTTATTAACTCAATTGTTGTAAACAAACCAGTGATTACTTTTGAGGCGCTTTCTTTGCAACAAAATAACATAAAAGCGTTGCAAGATAATATTAACAAAAATTTGCCACAAACACAAAAAACAGAAAGCATTGCAAAAGGCTCTGATGATAATGCAAAATCTGCAAAGAAAATCTTGATTAAAAAGTTTGTGTTGTCAAAAGCAACTGCTCAAATGTATTTGCCAAACATCAACCCTCAAAGTGTTGAGTTGCCAGAGATTGTTATTACAGACTTTGATGGCAACCCTCAAAAGCAAATTGCAAAAATATTTGATGCAATTATTGAAAACACTACAAAATCTGTTAGCAATATTGCAAAACAAGAGTTGGAAAATGTTGCAAAAGAAAACCTTAACAAAATTACCGATTCTATTAAAGACAAGATTGATTTGAAAGGGTTGTTTTAATGTTTTTTATATCTAGTGCTTATGCCAGCCCTGCTTGTCCAATTTGCACAATTGCAATTGGCGCGTCCTTAGAAGTTGCCCGCAGACTTGGTGTTGATGATGGAGTCGTTGGTGTTTGGGCCGGAGCTTTGCTTGCTTTGCTTGGATATTGGATGATTAAGTGGTTTGATAAAAAAGGTTGGGATTTTAAGTTCAGAGACTTTTCTTTGATTGCATTATCTGTTGCAATGATAGGTTTTATGTATATTTCTGAAATTACTTATAATCCTGCGATATTCAATTTTATTGATCCATTCTTGTTGTCAACTATTTTGGGGGCAGCCGTTTTGGTGTTGTCTTCAAAATGGTATCAGGTTATGAAGGCAAAAAATGGCGGAAGAGCTCATTTTCCGTTTGAAAAAGTTGTTTTGCCTGTGATTTGTGTTGCTATTGCAAGTATGGTTTATTATTATTATCCAATTGCAAATGCATTGCCACAGGGGCAAGATTTATTAAACTTTTGATTTTGGCCTGAATAGTGTTATGATACGTGGGGAAATAAAATCCCCACGTTTTTTTATTTGCTTGATAAATTATCAAACTCTCATATAATAACAAAAACAATAGAAAGGCAATAAATGAACACGTATTATAAAATAACAAACTATCTTAACTCTGCAGAAGTATTGGGTCTTATCTTTGATAATAGGTTTATGCTTATTTTGTTTGTGATATTATTAACAAAGTTAAAAAACACAACATATCGTAGCATGTATTTGAGTGCTATTGTTAATATTCCCGGCACAATTTTGCATGAAGTAATGCATTTTTTGGTTGGTGCATTATTTAATGCGCAACCGGTTAATTTTTCTGTATGGCCCAAAAAAGATGGAAGTGGCAATTATGTTATGGGCTCTGTTGCTTTTAAGAATATTACTTTTTATAATGCGTTACCTGCAACAATGGCGCCTTTGTTGTTGTTAATTATAGGTTTTTATATAAATAGATATTTGTTGCCAATGATAACACCGTCTTTTGGTGCATATGTATTTTATATTTTGATGCAAACCATTATTATTGAAAATGCAATACCATCAAAAACAGATTTTGCGGTTGCTTTTAAGTATAAGCTTGGAATGCTTATGTATATTGTTATATTTGCACTTGCGTTTGGATTGATATAATGAAAACCATAAACGGATGTATAATAGAAGAAATAGCTTTTGATGAGCGCTTGGCTGAGAGAATTGCTCAAAAATATAATATATCATATATTATTGCAAAAATATTGGCTCAGAAGGGCGTGGCAATTGATGAAGCTCCACTTTTTTTGGAACCAAAAATTGCAAACCTAATGCCAAACCCTAATACACTTATGGATATGGAAAAAGCAGCAGCAAGAATTGCAAGTGCCGTTAATAATAATGAAACAATCGGCATTATTGGCGATTATGACGTTGATGGAGCAACCTCAACGGCTTTATTGAGAATTTTTTTAAGGCAACATAATATTGAGCCTATGGTTCATATTCCAGATAGGGATGAAGGTTATGGCCCAAGCAAACTAGCTGTTGACAAATTTGTTGCGGGTGGTGCAAACCTTATTATTACGGTTGATTGTGGAACAACAGCTTTTGATACACTGGAATATGCAGCGCAAAAAAATATTGATTTGATAGTATTAGACCATCATGCTGCTGAAGTTAGACTGCCTGCATCATATGCTGTAGTTAATCCAAAAAGAATGGATGATGAGAGTGGTCTTGAGTATTTGGCAGCTTGTGGCGTTGTGTTTATGACTATTGTTGCAACAAATGCATTGCTTGACCAAAAAATAAATCTTTTGGAAATGTTAGATATTGTTGCCTTGGGAACTGTTTGTGATGTGGTTCCCTTGGTGGGACTTAATAGAGCTTTTGTAAAACAAGGCATTAAAGTTATGGGGCAGTATAAGAATTGCGGCATTGCAGCACTTAGGGAAATTGCAGGAGTTAATGATGAGCTTTCTGCATATCATTTGGGTTTTGTATTTGGGCCAAGAATTAATGCAACAGGGCGTGTTGGAGATGCCAAATATGGCAATCAGCTATTATGCGCAAAAGATGTGATTGAGGCAAAGGTTTTGGCTGAAAAACTGCATGAATGTAATATTGAAAGAAAAGAAATTGAAACTTATGCATTTATTCAAGCAATTGAAAAGCTTGAGAGCCAACCACAAGACGCTCCGTTTGCTTTTGTATATGCGGATGATTGGCATCAAGGAGTGATTGGTATTGTTGCAGGAAAACTTAAAGAACGTTATAACCAACCAGCATTTGTAATGACTTTTGATGCTGGTGTTTATAAGGGATCTGCCCGCTCTATAGCTGGGCTTGATTTGGGCGCTTTGATAATTAATGCAAAAGAAAGAGGGCTTTTGGTTTCTGGTGGTGGGCATATTATGGCAGCAGGTTTTTCTGTTGAGCCAGAAAAAATTGAAGAGTTTAAGGATTTTATAAAAGATTATGTTATACAAAATTTGGGAAAAGATGTTATTGAGCCCATTATTGAGGTGAATTCGATACTTGCCGTAAATGCCTTAAATATTAATCTTGCAGATGAACTTGGCAAACTGGAGCCATATGGTGCAGCCAATATGGAGCCCAAGTTTTTAATAAAAGGAGCGCAGATTTCTGGAGTAGGAATTGTGGGGCAGGGGCATATTAAGTGCTTTATATCATCACTTGGTGGCGGAAGTATTAAAGCAATCGCTTTTAAGATGGCCGATACTGAACTAGGAAGGCAAATGCTTGCAAACTCAAGAGGAGCATTTGATTTGGTTGGTGTTGTGCGCAAGAATGTTTGGAATGGAAGGCAAAGCGTGCAGTTTATTATTGAAGATGCAATTTTGAACTAGACATTTATTTTTTTTATGTTACATTTTGTCTATTAATTGGGAAGATGTGACAATGACCAGAAAAAAAATACATCTTATAAATAATCAAAAGCTTCTTGATGAAAATGAAGAGGCTATGGCAGAAATGCGCAAAAATTATTTTGATTCAAAAGTTTTTACTGGTGATGCAAAAGATATAGCAAGAGCAAATATTTTAAAAATTTTATTAAAATATGGATATAGTGTTGAAGAGATTGAGATAACACCTTTATCAAAAGAAGAAAAAAAACTTATTAGAATTGAGTTCTACGGTTGTGTTGACAAACCAAAAAGATATTTTGACCCTAACAAAAAATATATAAAGGATGTGCGGGTGGTTTGACCTCTGAGCTTTATTATAATAT
>CAYJOO010000055.1:0-7608 GCA_964371845.1 uncultured Azospirillaceae bacterium
ATCTGCTTGCGTTTTTCTTTATTTTACCACTATAAACTCCAAATCTTGAAGTTTTTGAGGCTCTTTGTAATACATCATCTAAAGCAATTTGTTTAAGTTTAAAAATCATCATCTATTGTTTTTCAGGGGTGTGGGTTGTGATTTCTACAATTATTTTTGATGTCGGCAAATATTTTATATTAAAATGAGTACCTCTTAGATTGTCAAAAGTTTTATGATTTGTATATAAGATGTGGTCGTTGCCATCTTTATCTTTGCCATGAAATTCAATACTTTTTGCGCTTCTGTCCATTGGGCAGCCTTTGCCCCAAATGTTTGATAACATTATGCTCTTTTGATTTTTGAAGTCTTGAGCGCGTTTTGTATACATATAGCAAAGATTAAATGAATTTATTGAAATAAACGCAAAAATGGTGAGAAGATAAATTTCACGCCATTGCGTTTTTATTAAAAGATGTAAAAAAGCTACAAAAAAACATATACCAATAAATGCTGTTAGAAAAGGTTTTATATAATAGCTAGCGGCCACGGAATGCTGTGTTCCAATAAGTAGAGTTATCACGATTGCAATTGCGGGGAAAATAAGCTTTTTTAACATATACAAAAATCCTTTTGGTATTTATGCAAATGATAACCCCAAATCTTTAATATAAAGTAAATTGAGTTTGTGCCACGTCGATAAAATTATTATTGTGATTAATTATATTTTAATGTATGTCATAGATAATTGCATTATGTTTATAGATAAAGAAAATATTGATACAGAATTTATAATAAAAAGTCTGAAAAAACTCAATTTTATTAAAAATTATGAATTTGAGATCTTAAGCGGAGGCTCAAGATCTGTTGCTTTATTGGTTGATGGCTATGTTGTTAGATTTCCGAAAACAAAAGAGGCTTTAGAGAGCCAAGAAAGAGAGGCATTAATATTAGAAAAAGTATATGGTTTTATGCCTTCTTTTGTTTTAAGCAAAACAGCTCAATCTAAGATGTGTGGCGAAAAATCATATCAGAAGGCAATAAATGGAAGAATATTAACAACTACTGATTATCAAAAAATGTCACAAACACAAAAAGAAGAACTTGCAAAAGAGGTTGCTTTGTTTTTTGCTGCAATACATGAAATGCCATTATCCTTGTTTGAAGAGGTTGAAAGTTCATGCAAACCATATGCGGATGACTGGAATTTTACAAAAAAAGAATCTTGGAATTACCTGAAGGCAAAAGATTGTTTGCTTTTACGAGGTATAAACTTGGATGATTATAAAACCTCTTTTGACGATGATGATTTGGTTTTTTGCCATAATGATTTAAGCGGTAGCAATCTTTTGATTGATGATAATGATGCTTTTAAGGCAATCATCGATTGGGGAAATGCTGCAACGATGCCCAGAACAAATGAGTTTGTTCCTCTTTATAAAATTTCTAGGGAGTTTGCTAATCTTGTTATCAAATATTATAATAATTATTCAAACAAAAAAATTAACATAAAAGAAGTTGATTATAAGGCTTTGAGCTTTATTGCATTTGTGATGCTTGAGAATCCAAACTCTTGGTTTGCAGATACTATGATTAAGAACTTTTTATTTGTTTAAGCTTTTTATTTTATATAAAATATCCAAGGCTTCTCTTGGTGAGTAGTCATCAGGGTTTAAGCTTGCAATAAAGGTATCAAGCTCTGAGGCAACTTTTTCCTCTGCCTTGATTGATGCAAAAAGAGGGAGCTCATCTGCTATATTAAGTGGGGTTTTATGCTGCGGGTTGTTTTCTAAACTTGCCAAAACTTGTTCTGCTCGCTTGATGGCGATTGGTGGAAGCCCTGCTAATTTTGCTACGTGCACGCCATAGCTTCTGTCTGCTGCACCATCTGCAACCTCGTGCATAAAGATAATCTCATCATTATACTCTTTTATTTTCATGCAATGAAGGCTTAATTGAGGTAGATTTTTTGCAAGAGCAGTAAGCTCATGATAATGAGTTGCAAAGATGCCTCTTGTTTTGTTTTTGCTTATTAAGTGTTCAACTACTGACCATGCAATAGAAAGACCGTCAAACGTTGCGGTTCCTCTGCCTATTTCATCTAAGATTACAAATGAGCGCTCATCAGCTTGGTTTAAGATGCTGGCGGTTTCGATCATTTCAACCATAAATGTTGAGCGACCTTTTAATAACTCATCTGAAGCACCAACTCGTGAAAACACTTTGTTTATTAACCCAATTTTTGCGCTATCTGCAGGAACAAAAGAGCCGATTTGAGCCATTATGGCAATTATTGCGTTTTGTCTTAAGAATGTCGATTTGCCGGCCATGTTGGGGCCTGTTAATAGCCACAAAGAGCTTTGCTCAGGGCTTAAGGTGCAATCATTTTTGATAAAGTTGTTTTGCATTATAGCGCTTTCAACAACAGGGTGACGCCCACCTATGATGCAGAAGTCTAAACTGTTGTCAATTTGTGGTTTGCAGTAGTTGTTTTTTATTGCAAGCACTCCAAGTGAGCAAACAACGTCTAAGTGTGCCAAAGCATTTGCTGTTTTTGTAAGATCTTTGATTTGTCTTAATACTTCTATAACAAGATTGTTATATATTTCTAGTTCTTGTGCCAAAATTTTATCAGATGCGCCTCTTATGTTGTTTTCAAGCTCGGTTAATTCAACGGTTGTAAAACGTGCCGCACTGAGCACTGATTGACGGTGGATGAAGTCTTTATTTTCAAGCATTTGTGAGCCAAATTTGGCTGGTACTTCAATAAAATATCCAATAACATTATTAAACTTTATTTTAAGGTTTGATATTTGAGTTTGTGTTGCATATTTTTCTTGATATTGCATCAAGACGCTATGGGCGTTTGATTTGATTGCGCGCAATTCATCTAATGGTGGAAAGAAACCTTCTTTTATAAAGCCACCATCTCTTGCCAAAAGGGGTGCTTCATCCTTGAGTGTGTTTGTGATTTTGTTTGCAAGTCCGCTGTCTATGCCAAGAGCTTCTGCAAGTTCTGCTATGTCTTGACCAAACTGGCCAATACTTTGGTTTATGAGATTTTTAATTTTTGGGACATTGCTTAATGTTTTTGCAATGCTTAATAAATCTCTTGGGCCGCCTCTTGTTAATGACAGTCTTGTTGTGGCACGCAGAATATCTGGCAGATTTTTAAGAAGATCTTGCAACTCTTTGCTCATGGTTGGGTTTTCAACAAAAAACTCTACTTGAGACAATCTTTTGTTGATCTTGTCTAAGTTAAAAAGTGGAAAATTTATCCATGTTTTTAATAATCTGGCTCCAGCTGATGTTTTGGTTGAATCCATTACGCTTATGAGGCTGCCTTTGTATGCACCGTTTGTTGTTTCTGTTAATTCTAGGCTTTTTTTTGTGGTGGCATCAATTTCAACAAAGTCTTGGTTGATGACTTTTGTTGGATTTTGTAATATAAAATTTGTATCTTTTTGCGTGGTCTCTAAATAGTCTAAGATTACGCCTGCGGCAGAAACTTCTGCATTATTAAATGTGCCATAACTATCAAGGCTTGCAACTTTGAAGTGTTTTTGAATGCTGTCTTTTGCGTTGTTGTATGAGAATCTGGCAAGAGGAAGCACTACAAGCTTGTCTTTGATTGATGCAAATAGTTCCATATTATTGCCGTGGCCAATCATCTCATCTGCTATAATAATTTCTGCAGGATTTATTCTTGCGATATTTGTTGCAAGTATGTCTTTTTCATTAATGCCATTTGTTATAGTGTTTAAGAAAAAGTCACCTGTTGAAATGTCAACCCATGCAAAACCCAATTCTGATCGGTGTTTGAATATGCTTAAGATGTAGTTGTTTGAATTGTTTTCTAACAAGTTGTCTTCTGTTAGGGTTCCTGGAGTAACAAGGCGGACAACCTCCCTATTGACAACGGCTTTATAGCCTCTTTTTTTTGCCTCTTGAGGGCTTTCTGTTTGCTCACATATGGCAACCTTAAAACCTTTTTTGATTAATCTTGATAAATAAATTTCATAAGAATGAAATGGAACACCGCACATGGGTATGTCATCACCATTATGTTTGCCTCTTTTGGTCAGGGCAATGTCTAGTGCTGCTGCGGCATTTATGGCGTCTTGAAAAAACATCTCATAAAAGTCACCCATGCGGTAGAATAAAAGGTAGTCTTGATTGGCTTCTTTTATTTTTAAGTATTGTGCCATCATTGGCGTTACATTTTTATCTTCTGTCATTTATCTTTTTTTAACCTCTTGATAGGTATACTGTATCAAAAGAAAAAAGGCAACATATGTTTTTAAAAAAAAGAAAAATTGTTCAAATTGAAAAAAACTCCAAACTGGTTGAGCAGGTTTTGATGAGCTCTTTGCCAACGGTTTTTGTTTTGCTGTCTTTGGTTGTTTTTGAGGCAATAAAACCAATGATTGCAATTTTGTCTTATGCGGTTGTTGTTTTGTTTAATGTTTTTTTGATGCTGCCAACAACTCTTGAAATGCAAGCTTTAAGAAAATATGTCTTATCTTTATCAAAAGGGGAAATGGCAGAAGATGTTTCTTTGAAACTAAGTGATGAAGAAACAAAACACATTGTTGAAGCAGTTGATTATATGCACCAATTTTGGGCTCAAAAAGCAAGTGATCTTGAAGCAAAAACAATTTCTGATGCCGCAGTTTTAGATAGCCTGCCAGATCCTGTTTTGATGCTTGATAAAACAGGGCTTATAATTGGTGCAAATTTGAGTGCCAAAAACTTATTGGGTCATGAAATATTGGAAAAAAATATTGATAATGTTTTTGATTCTCACTCTTTTATAAAGGCTGTCTCGAAAGTATTGTCAGGAAGTGAAGATGCTCAAAATTTGGTATTTTATTGCAAAAAACCAGAAGAGCAAAAAATATATGCACACATTAAAACCTTGCCTTGGGTGTCTACTAATATGGCGGTTTGTGTTGTATCTTTGTATGATCTTTCTAAGGTTGTTTTGCTTGAGAGAATGCAGGCTGATTTTGTTGCAAATGCCTCTCATGAGTTGCGCACTCCTTTGTCTGTAATATCTGGTTTTATTGAAACACTGCAAACAAGTGCAAAAGATGATAAAAAGGCGCAGAAAAACTTTTTGAAGATTATGAAAGATCAGGCCGATTATATGGCAGCTTTAATTGAAAACTTGTTGTCATTGTCAAAAATTGAGATGAACCAACATATTGTGCCAAATCAAAAGGTTGATGTTAAAAAAATTATACTAGACGTTTGTGCAGGGCTTAAATTAAAAGCAGAAAAAAGAAAAATAAACTTGGTTGTTAATATTGATGAGAATGTTAAACCAATTATTGCAACAGCATCACAAGTATCTCAAATTTTGCAAAATTTAATTGATAATGCCATAAAGTATGGTGCAGGCAAAAATGATATTTCAATTAGTGCTTTTAAGGTTGAAGAGATGCCGCGTTCTCAAGCTTTTGACACACAAGAAGGAGAGGCCATTGCAATTGCGATAAATAATAAAGGGCCAAAAATTGGTAATGAAGATTTGGTTAGGTTAACTGAGCGCTTTTATAGAATGCAAACACATAAAGATATGAATATAAAAGGTACAGGTCTTGGCTTGTCAATTGCAAAGCAAATTGTTTTGCACCATCGAGGCAATTTGACTGTAAATTCTTCAAAACAAAATGGCACAACATTTACGTTGTATTTGCCTGTTAAAGTTGCATAAAGTTTTTTTATTTATATAAGTTTGGAAGCGTGTCTTTTTGAGCACTGCGTGTTTTTTTGTTGGCAATTAACTTAAAGGATTTTATAAAGTCTTTTATTTTAAGCTCTTTGTTATTATATAAACTCTGAGACAGATTTTGGACCATAATGCTGAAGTTTGGGTCATTGACGGCTCTTGCGATGTCACTTAGGTTTAGGACATTTGCATATTTGTTTTGAGCCCATGTTATAAGATTTTTTTCAAGCTCTTTTGCATTTTTTGAATGGGTTACAAGTTTGGCAAGATTTGTTTTTTTTCTTGCGCTCTTTAATAAAAAGCCGAGCAACGCACCAATAATAAAAGAAATGGAAACCAAAGCAATTGGATGAATTGTTTTTTTGCTTTGTTTTTTTATCTCTTCTTGAGGTATGAAGGGTTGAGTTGTTGCAGGTTTATTTTGTTTTGGGGCCTGTGTTTTTGTGATGGTGTTGGTATTAGTATCAATACCTGAATTGATATCTGAAGATGTGTGTGGTGATGCACCTTGAATGCGGATTTGTTTTTGTGCAATTGTGGCTGTCTTTATTTGGTTGCTGTTGACATCAAACCACTCAACTTCAATTGATGGCAAAGTAATGTTGCCGTCTGAAGTTGCCATATAAGTGTGAATAATCTCTTTTTGTGCAACTATTTCTTTGTTGTCAATATATGTGTGTGATTGGCTTTTGCCAGGGTATTGTTTTATTTCTTTGGCATCTTTGAAGTTTATTTCAGGAAGCTGGTTTTCAAGCAGGCCTTTGCTTTGTATGATGATTTTTCTTTTTATGGGTTCATTGATTTTGAAGTCTTTTGTGATGAATTCATCTGTTAATGTGAGGTTTTGTGCTGGCAGCCACCATTTGCTTTTCCAGTTTGATGGGGCCTTTTTTATGTTGATTTTTTGAGCTGGGGTTCTTAATGAGATTGGGCGACTTTGGCTGGCAAAAATGCCCATGAAGGGGTCATTTGTTTGAATGTTTGTGCTTTCATACCCTTGGAGTTCAAACATTGGGATTTGAAGCTCGCCACTTTTTTGGGGGAATAGTGCAAAGTCAAATGTGGTTTTTCTTTTTTTTATGCCGTCTTCTATGACCTCTTTATAAGAAGGCTGACCAAGGCTTTTTATAATAAAATCTTGGTTGTCTGCAAAGCGCTGCTCTCTAAAATCTATTGCGCCATTATCAATAACGGTAATGGTAAAGTTGATCTCTTCTTGAACGAAGGCGGTGTTTTTTTCAACCTTTGCTGTAATAATATGTTGGTTTGATTGGGCATCTGCTGTTTGTGAATTTGGAGTTACGGTTATTTGAATAGGCTGAGTTTTTTCATTGCCAATTGATATTGAGGGAATCGTCAAGTTTCCTTGCGATTTTGGCATTAATGTTAAGACATATTCTATTGTTTGAGAAAAATGACCATTTGCAAATGAGGCATTAAAAAAATTGTTAACTCTTAGTATTTGAAAATCTTTTTCAATAAGCGAAAAATCTGGATCAGATCCATTATTTTTTGACAAGCTAATGGTTAATGTGGTGGCTTCATTAAAGCCTATTTTGTTTTTGCTAACACTTGAAGTTATGCTATTTGCAAATGCGTTGAAACTAAATAGAAATATAAAAACGAATGTTATTCTGGTCATTGTAATCCTCTTGTTTTTTGTAAATGCTGTTTGTAGATAAAGGCTCTTAAAAGGCCTCCAGCGTCTTCTGGAATTTCTCTATATGTTTGCTCTCTTGTTTGTGCTTTTTCTGAATATTGAGAGCCCTCTTGGTTTGTTTGTTGTTTTTCTTTGTTTGGTAAAGAGGCATCTTCTTTGTGTTCTTTAGATAAGTCTTTTTTTGCCTCTTCTTGTTTTGTTTTTTGGTTGTTGTTATTTGCGTTTTGATTATTTT
>CAYJOO010000056.1:0-3645 GCA_964371845.1 uncultured Azospirillaceae bacterium
ACTTAACTCAAACAACTTTGGGTATGAGCCGTGATGATACTGGTGCAATCTTAGACGAATACCGCGCTAAAGGTGTTTATGTTGCAGATCCATTTGCAACAATTGACACAAAAGGTGTTGGTTCATTAGTAATGCATGCTTGTCAAGCTGGTCGTGCTACTCGCCCAACAATCAAATTGGGTGTTTGTGGTGAGCACGGTGGTGATCCAGAATCAATCAAATTCTTCCAAGAATGTGGTTTGAAATATGTATCATGCTCTCCATTCCGTGTACCAGTTGCACGTTTGGCAGCAGCTCAAGCAGCAATTGAAGCAAAAGCTAAAGCAGCAAAATGCGGCGGCGGATGTTGCGGTTGTGGCGGTTCTTGCTAATAACTAGCAAATAAGCCAACCAAAAGGCGTTGAGTTTTTCTCAGCGCCTTTTTTTTGTCAAAAAAAACATTGCAAAATAAAATAAAGCTTATATTCTGACTTTGATAATATTATTATTAACCAAACAAAAATATAACTATGAAGAACATTCACCCAACCGCAGTAGTAGAAATCGGTGCAAGAATTGCAAGCACCGCTTTTGTAGGACCATTTTGCTATATCGGCAGAGATGTCGTAATCGGTCCAGAAACAAAATTAATTTCACATGTAACGGTTATGAACAGCACAAAAATAGGCAATGGTGTCATAATCTACCCAAATGCCGTGCTTGGCAGAGAGCCAATCATGCAAAACAAAAGAGACTTCATGCAGGTGCGTCTTTTTATAGGTGACAGCTGCATTATCGGCGAGGGAGTGACAATTCATGGTGCAGAAGATGGCACGTTTATTGGTCACAATTGCACCTTAATGCCCAACTCACATGTGGGGCATGATTGCAACATTGGCAACAACGTAATCATAACAAACAATGTTATGATAGGGGGGCATTGTGTTGTAGAAGAGTTTGCCAATCTTGGTGGAGGAGCTGCAATACACCAGTTTGTACACATTGGTGCATACGCAATGGTGCAAGGCACAACAGGAGTTGCACAGCACGTAATGCCATATATGATGGCAGCAAGTTGTGGAAGTTCTACAGGTGTTAAAGCCAAGCTACGCGGCGTTAACACTGTCGGTCTCCAAAGAGCAAATTTTTCAGCAGATGATATACTGCTGATAAAAGACGCATATATGCATCTTTGCTTAGATGGGACACAAACTTTTGCAGATAAACTCTCTGCATTACAAAAAAATGGTAACCCCATAATTCAAAGGCTAGTAAAATTTGTAAAAAAAGCCAAAGAAGACAAAAGGGGCCTAGTGTTATAAATTTTTGCGTTGAGATTTTTCTCAACGCTTTTTTTTTATAAAAAATATGTTCAAAACAAAAAAATAAGTTAGATTTTTTATAAATAATAAATTAAATTAAACTTCAAGGGGAAACAAACATGACAGAAGTTGAAGTATTAGACATTTCAAGAGAAGCAATCTGGACGCTTATAAAGGTTGTCACGCCAACATTGATGGTTGCATTAATTATTGGCTTGATAGTTGGTATATTTCAGGCCTTAACCCAAATTCAAGAAATGACACTTGCCTTTGTGCCAAAAATTTTGGCCGTGTTTTTTACCATCATTTTATTATTCCCTTTCTTCATAAGCCAAATGAGAAGCCTTTCAGACACATTGTTTGATAAAATTGTTAGTGGTGGCTAATGACAGAACTTTTGAGCATAGAAATATACAAATATACTCTAGTTTTTTTAAGAATAAGCTCTGCATTCATGCTAATGCCAGGCTTTTTTGTCTCATATGTTAATACAAGGCAGCGTTTATGCATTGCTTTGACTATTGCAATTGTTTTAACTCCAATGCTTTCAAGCAACTTGCCCAAACAGCCAGATGATTATTTAGATTTTATGAAAATGTGCGGGTTTGAGATTATATATGGTGCATTTATGGGCACTATGATGCAGTTTTTATTTGCAGCATTGTCATTGGTTGGCAACTTTGCGGGTCAAGCCATTGGTTTTGCAAATGCCATGGTTTTTGATCCATCAACCCAAAACCAATCAATTGTAATAGACACATACTTAAACATCACAGCACTCGTTATAATATTTATAACAGATATGCATTATACTATGATAGAAGCGGTCATTAATAGTTATAATGTTTTTCAGGTTGGGGGCAATCTGCCTGTTGCCGATTTTTCAGACTTTTTGGCCACCACTCTTAATCAAAGTTTTATAATGGGCTTTAAGATTGCATCTCCGTTTATTGCGTTTTCAATAATTTTTAATGCGGGGATGGGTTTGGTTTCAAGGCTTATGCCACAATTAAACATTTTCTTTCTTTCTTTGCCGTTGCAAATATATTTGGGTTTGGGTTTAATATTGATTTCACCCCCTGTAATGCTAGCTTGGTTTTTACGATATTTTGAAGAGGGATTGTTGCAATGATAGCTCCAGAAGATGATGATGACGCATCAAAAACAGAAGACCCCTCCGAGCGGAAGTTAAGCAAAGCCAAAGAAGAAGGCAACGCCCCCGTATCACAAGAGGCAAAAAGCTTTATTATGTTAATAGGCATGCTTGGTGTTGTTTGGATGTTTGTGCCAATAATGTTTAGATGGTTTCATAATATGACAATAAAATTTATTGAAACACCAGCTCAAATGAACGTTGATGAGCGCTCATTAAGGCTTTTGGCATCAACAACAATTGTAGATACAATGAAGCTGTTGGCAATACCTTTTGTCATCTTTATGATTTTGGGTGTTGTTTCAAACATTTCTCAAACAGGTTTTATGTATGCCCCAAAAAAATTGGAGCCAGACTGGTCAAAGCTCAACATCTTCAAAGGGATGACACAATTTATAACCATGAAAAAAATTGTAGAAAGCTTAAAAGGAATGTTAAAAATTTCTGTTGTTGCATTTATTAGCATCAAAGTCATAACTCCATATTTAGATGATGTTAATATCATGCCCTCAATGAGCACAATGGCAATTATGGATCTTATACATAAAATTGTTGTTTTGTTGATTTTTACCGTTGCCATAGCGGTTCTTGTTATTGCCGCATTAGACTTCTTTTATCAAAAATATGCATTCATCAAAAAAATGCGCATGACCAAGCAAGAAGTCAAAGAAGAATACAAACAACAAGAAGGTGACCCATTAGTCAAAGCAAAGCAGCGCCAGATAAGAATGGAAAGAAGCAGAAGGCGTATGATTGATAATATCAAAAAAGCAAAAGCAGTAATTGTTAATCCAACGCATTTTGCAGTTGCAATAGAATATGATATGGATACAATGAACGTGCCAATAGTCAACGCAAAAGGTGTGGATCACTTGGCATTAAGAATGAGACAAATGGCAGAAGAGCTTGAAGTGCCAATTATAGAAAACCCTCCTTTAGCAAGAGCATTATATGCAAGCGTTGATATTGATGAGGCTATTCCAGAAGAGCACTTTAAAGCAGTAGCAGAGGTAATTAGTTATGTTATGCAAATTAAACAATAATAAAAGACCAGACAAAGCTTTGCAATTAAAGCTTGTTGCTTTGATGTATGCCTTAAGCTTGCTTTTTATATCTATCATCACATTGGTAGTTCTTCCTCAACATTTTTTGCCAATTTTTATGTTTATACTTTTTTGTATTATTGTTTTG
>CAYJOO010000056.1:3778-5421 GCA_964371845.1 uncultured Azospirillaceae bacterium
AATCATTTGAAAACTTATCTCAAGAAGAAGTTGAGCTTTGCTTGGATATAAAAGGCATATTAGAGTATTACATAGTTAGCATCAAACCAATATACTTAAGAAAAGAAGAGCTTTTTGACACCCCATTTTCATTAAAAAAAGTTTATAAAAAAAGCTATGTGTTATGGAGTTTTGAAAACATCACATCCAAAAAAAGTTTGGAGAAAATTTTTGTTGCAGACCAAAAATATTTATCTGACTTTCTGGACTATTTGCCTGTTGGCTTATATACTATTGATAACAACTTTAATATAGAATATGCCAATTATGCATTAGCAAATATATTAGATGTTAACAAAGATGCCCTTATCGGCAAAAACTTAAGAGAATATTTATCATATGACTCAAATCTTCCGCAATCAATCAACTATTGGTCAGATAAAGTAATGTTTAATATTGCAAACAAAGGTTTGTTTGAGGTTAATGTTTTTCAAAATGGCTTTAAGGATGCAGAACAAATAAAAAATCATGGCGTTGTTGTTACAGGTATTAGCTCACAAAAAGATCTAATATCAGAACTAAACGTATATAAAAATATGCAAAATATGTTTTTTGACTATTCTCCAATTGGGATTATATTTGCATCAAAAGAAGGTGTAATAGACAAGATAAATCAAAGCGCAAAAGACCTGATTGAAAATCAAAACATTAACATATGCAAAGACCTTAATATTGATTTATTAAAGCCGCAGGTTGACATTTCTATTAATGATAAAAATTTGTCATTTTATATTCAAAAAAGCTTTATACAAGGAGATTATATTTTATTTGTAATAGATACATCAAAACAAAAATCATTAGAGCTTCAGTTTGCACAAGCTCAAAAAATGCAAGCCTTAGGGCAGATGGCAAGTGGTGTTTCTCATGATTTTAACAATCTCTTAACTGCAATGATAGGCTTTTGTGATTTATTAATCTCAAGACACGGAGTTGGAGATCCATCATTTGCAGACCTAATACAAATAAAACAAAACGCAACCAGAGCCGCTGGTTTGGTTCAACAGTTGTTGGCATTCTCAAGGAAACAAGCGCTTAAAACTCAAGTTATTGACGTTGTTGACAGCATTACAGATGTTAGCCAAATGTTAAAAAGAATTTTGGGAGATGGTATCAATCTTGAGATATTTCATGCCGAAAACTTGGGTTATGTCAAGGTTGATACAACTCAACTCTCACAAGTTATTATTAACCTGGCCATTAATGCAAAAGATGCAATGAACGCCAAGGGCACACTTGGCATAAAAACATATAATTATTCATTAAAAGAACCATACCAATTTGGCGAAGATTTAATAACTCCAAAAGACTTTGTTTGTATTGAGGTCTCCGACACAGGATGCGGAATTGAGCCAAAGAACATTAGCAAAATTTTTGACCCATTCTTTTCAACAAAAGAAAATGTTGTAGGGTCTGGCACAGGCTTGGGGCTTGCAATGGTTTATGGTATTGTGCGACAAACCCAAGGATTTATATCTGTTAAAAGCAACATAGGTGAGGGCACCAGCTTTTTTGTTTATCTTCCTTTTTATGAAAAACCAACAGATAATGATGAGGCACAAAACAAAGCAACAATTGATGGCAAACCCGTTGTTGAAATAAAAGAA
>CAYJOO010000056.1:5431-7399 GCA_964371845.1 uncultured Azospirillaceae bacterium
TTAAGCGTTTCTCAAAAAATGATCTTAGGCTTAAATGTTTCAACCGTTGACAGAAAACTGCAAGAAACATCATTAAAAAACAACAATGCCAGAATCTTATTTGTTGAAGATGAACACTCTGTTAGAACTTTTGGCGTTAGAGCCCTTAGCAAAAAAGGCTTTGATGTGGTTCAGGCTGCAAATGGGCAAGAAGCATTGGAGATAATAAAAACAGATAAAAACTTTGAGATATTGTTTACAGATATTGCCATGCCAGGAATAAGTGGCGTAGAGCTTGCAAAATTAATTCAAGATGATATAAAAGACATAAAAGTAGTATTAACATCTGGGTACACCCAAGACTTGCTAGAAGAAGATGATATAGCCATCTTAAGTGCCAAGTTCTTAGCAAAGCCATATTCATTGGGTGACTTAACAAAAATGATAGTAAGTGTAATATGAAGCAAACTGTATTAAATTTAAAGCTCCCAACCCGTATGGGTGAAGAAGACTTTTTTATAAGCCCGTCAAATCAAGATGCTTTTCAAGCAATAGAAACACTTTGGCTTAACAGCTTTTTTGCTTTTAATATCTATGGCCAAAAAGGCTGTGGCAAAACGCATTTAGCAAATATATTTGCTCAAAAATTTGGCGGCTTAATAATCCATGCGCAAGATATTAATATGGACAATTTTGATACTTATTTTGATATCAGCCAAATCTTAATCATTGAAGACACAGAGCAATTATCAGATTATGAGGCGATGTTCCACCTTTATAATATATATAAAAACGAGGGCGGATATATTTTATTTACATCAAGTGCCGGAGTTATTAAATTTAGGAATTTTATTCTATTTACATCAAATCAACCAATAAATCAAATTACAACACCCATAAAAGACTTAAATTCACGATTTGGAGCTCTTGCAGGTGTTGAGATAAAAACACCTGATGATGTGTTATTAAACGCCCTTATTGTCAAACTCTCTTTTGACAAGGGACTTAGTATCAATCCAGAAACTATTGCATATATACTAAAAAGAGCAGAGCGCTCATTTGAGTTTATCAAAAAACTTGTAGATGAGCTTGATCAAATATCATTAGAGAGAAAAAAGCCAGTCTCAACCTTGATTGCAAAAGAGGCGATTAACTTTCTTGAGGATAATTTGCAGCAAGAGCTTTTTTAATAATTTGTTTACCATATTATGATATATAATAAATATATTGAAAAATATATTTTATATGTTATAAGAACCAAAATAATGAGGTGATTTATGATAATAGATAGTCGTAACAAACAGCAAAAAAGTATTTTGACTAACAAATGCTTCTATCAAATAACAGCAGATATAATGCGAGACTTTGAGGCAAAAGGGTATGAAAACTCCGCCGATGAGACCGCAAAAGTTATTAATGCCTACCACTCAATCATCAAAAAAAGAATAAAGAACAATTATAATCAAGATTATAACACAGCATTTAA
Source organism: uncultured Azospirillaceae bacterium (assembly GCA_964371845.1). Classification (GTDB taxonomy): domain Bacteria; phylum Pseudomonadota; class Alphaproteobacteria; order RF32; family CAG-239; genus JAWXUC01. The sequence goes on from CAYJOO010000056.1 coordinate 6,897, forward strand.
GAAAATTGATAATGCAATTGAGTTGCTTGCAAACAAAGTTTTTTATGATAACCAAAATCAAGCGCACAACTTGGCATATAGTTCTTTTGAAAATTTTGATCACATAAACGCAATAGTGGGGCGTCAAAAAAATAAAAAAGGCTTTTAATCAAGCCTTTTTTTGTTATCTAAGATATGGGTTTACCTTTTTTTCATCACCAAGTTTGGTTGGTGCAACGCACAATCCTTTTGATAGTTTATCTTGTGCTTTTTTCAAATAATCCATAATTTCATTTGAGTTGTTGCAGATTCTAATTGCTTCATCTGCTCCATGCATTGTGTATTCATGCCCAGGATAAAACAAGACATCATCACTTAATTTCTTTATTTTATTAAGTGCCACGCGCATTTCTGCTGGTGTGCCTTCAAACAATCCGCCCACACAAAGATTAAATAGCGTATCTCCAGTAAACAAGGCTTTTTCTTTTTCAAAATACCACAAAATATGCCCTTGTGTATGCGCA
>CAYJOO010000057.1:0-517 GCA_964371845.1 uncultured Azospirillaceae bacterium
TTCAAAGTGAAGGTCATACCCTTTACCTCGCCTCATAACTCCTAAGCCGCCGAGAAACTCTTTTGTTTGAATATCAAAGATTGAATATTCAAAAATTTCTCCTGCATCCCAAAGAGGCTGAGCGCCTGATAAAAATGCATAACAATCCTCCGGCTTTGATGTTGCCTCTTCTGTTGCCCAATCTAGCCATGGAAGGATGTGTGTTCTACTAGGCTTGATAGCCTCAAATCTTTCATTAGCGTGAGCAAATGACAGTTCAACTTTGGCAAGGACAATTCTTTTGCCTTCTAGTCTTTCTTTTGGTTTAATTTTCATAGTTTTATCTTTTTTTAAGGTTTATAATAATTGCAATATACTGTTATTATTACAGAGTTTTTTTATTTGGCAAGGGGTTTATTGTTTGTGGCGAGCGATGCTCGCCGCTACAAGCAAGGCTGCTACTTAAGTTTATTTGGGTGAAAACAGTCTAACTCCCATTTTATTTGGTTTTCTTCTATGTATTTTAATATTTCTAAAT
>CAYJOO010000057.1:536-7294 GCA_964371845.1 uncultured Azospirillaceae bacterium
CATTGCGAATTATATGATCATGAAATGAGCGTTGAAAAACCTTTTGCCCTGTCTGTTTTGTTATTACACCTTTAAAGTGTTGTATTACTCTTGAGATTGTAGCGGCGAGCATTGCTCGCCATTCATTGTTTGTTATTTTCAAAATAAGGTGGACGTGATTTGGCATTATGACATATTTATCTAGAACAATTCCTTTGTATTTTTCTTCTATGCTTTCTATTTTTTCTTTTACTAACATTCCTAAGTTTGTGAGTGTTATTGGATTATTTGCATCTGATAATATGCATTTTTTGTCTTGGGTGCAGATGGTTATAAAATATAGGCCGTTAAGACTGTAGTTGTGGTGTTTTAATCTGTTGGCCTTTCTTTTCATTTAGTTCCTTTTATGGCGAGCAATGCTCGCCGCTACAGAGAAAGTGGTAGTGCATAGCGAGTAATGCTCGCTGTTGCAGGGGTGGAGTATGAAGCGGGAGCAAGACCCCGCCCTAGGCTACTTCTTCTTAAACATTTGGCCGATGGTGGCAAAGAACATTGGGACAAATAATGTGGCAATAAAGGTTGAGGCAATCATGCCACCTACCATGCCTGTACCAATAGCATGACGAGAGCCAGCACCTGCACCGCTTGAGATGACTAATGGTAAACAACCAAATGTAAATGCCAAAGATGTCATCACAATTGGGCGGAATCTTAGCTTTGCGGCTTCAACTGCGGCATCAAAATATGACTTGCCCTTTTGTACTTCTTCCATGGCAAATTCCACAATCAAAATTGCATTTTTTGCTGCCAAACCAATCAAGGTTACCAGCCCAACTTGGAAGTACAGGTCATTATTAAGCCCTCTTAACCATGTGGCAAGCAATGCTCCAAAAATTGCAAATGGCACTGATAATATTACCACAGCTGGCATTGACCAACGCTCATATTGAGCAGCAAGGATTAAAAACACCATTATTATACCAAAGATAAATGCCTGAGTTGAAGCACCTCCTGTTAAGTTTTCTTGATATGCAGAGCCAATCCAAGACAGTCCATAATCTGTGCCTAAAATCTCAGCGGCAACTTCTTCCATTGCTTTGATTGCCTGACCAGAAGAATATCCGCTTGCTGGATCTGCCATTACTTTGGCAGCAGGAAAGACGTTAAAACGAGTGATTAACTCTGGGCCAATAACTCTTTTAACAGAAATCAAAGAGGATAATGGCACAAGTTTGCCGTCATTTGATTTGGCATATACATAGCGCAAGTCATCTGGAGTTCTTCTGAATTTTTCTTCTGACTGCAGGCTAACTTTAAAGTTTCTGCCCATGTAGGTAAAGTCATTTACATATAGGCTGCCAAAAGTACTTTGCAGCGTTGAATATACCGATGTTATAGAGACGTTTAAGCTTTTGGCTTTTTCTCTATCAAGGTCGATTTCATACTGTGGAGTGTTTACTGAAAAAAGCGTTTTTACATTTGATAACTCTTTTCTTTTATTTGCTGTGGCAACAAACTCATTGGTGATTTGAGCCAATGCTTGTGGAGATGCTCCTGATTTGTTTTGAACATATCCTTCAACACCACCGCTCATAGACATCCCTGTGATTGCAGGAGGATTAAATGCAAACGCAACGCCGTCTTGCTTTGACAAGCCATATTTGGTGAACAAGCCTGCTAAAGCCTCTGATGTTTGATTTGCCTCTGTGCGGTTTTTCCAGTCGTCTAAGACTACAAAAGAAATTGCAGAGCTTGTTACTTGTGTGCCGGCCAAGATGTCGTATCCAGAAATTGTGATAACATTTGCAACTTCTTTTGATTTTAAGATGTCTTTTTCTACAGAGTCTGCAAATGCAACAGAACGAGACAATGATGATGCAGGTGGTAGGTTATAACTAACCATTAAATATCCTTGATCTTCATTTGGTACCAAACCTGTTGGAATTGCCTTAAACATATATAGAATCGCCAAAATGAATAATGCAAATAAACTCATGGCTTTTTTCTTATGAGATAAGCACCATTTTACCCCTTTGATATATATATCTGTTACTTTATCAAAAAAGACATTAAACCAATTGAAAAATCTATTTGGTTTGTGTTCACCTTCTTCATCTTTTATAATAAGAGCACAAAGAGATGGGGTTAATGTTAAAGCAACAACTGCTGATAAAATTACTGAAACGGCAATTGTAACTGCAAATTGACGATACATTTGCCCTGTTAAGCCACCCAAAAAGGCAATTGGCAAAAACACAGCTGCCATCACTAATGAAACGGCGATAATTGGTTCTCCCACTTCTGACATGGCTTTTATGGTTGCCTCTTTTACTTTTAATTTTTCTTGGTGCATAATGCGCTCAACGTTCTCTAATACAATAATGGCATCATCAACCACAATACCAATGGCAAGAACCAAACCAAAAAGCGTTAAAAGGTTTATTGAGAATCCAAAAACTAACATTCCCGCAAAGGCGCCAATAATTGAAACCGGAACGGCTAGAATCGGTATTAAAGTTGCTCTGAATTTTTGCAAGAAAATAAAGACAACCAAAATCACCAATAAAACAGCTTCTAAAAATGTGTGTAGCACTTCTTCTATTGATACTTCTACAAATATGGTTGTATCAAATGGAATTTTGTATTCAACACCTTGAGGAAATTTGTTTGCAAGCTCTTGCATTTTGTCTTTAACCGCTGTGGCTGTGTCTATTGCATTGGCGCCACTTTGAAGGTATATTGCAAATGCTATAGAATCCTTGCCGTTTTCTGTTGATTTTACAGAATAGTCCTCTGCGCCAACTTCTATTCTTGCAACATCTTTTAATCTTAAGGCTGCTCCAGAGCTGTCTGCACGGAGGATAATATTGCCAAACTCTGTAGGGTCTAAAAGTCTTCCTTTGGTTTTTACTGAGTATGTATATGGTGTGCCCTCTGTTAATGGCTCTTGGCCAAATTTGCCTGCAGCAAATTGTGTGTTTTGCTCTTGAATGGCTGCAATAACATCTGATGGGGTTAGATTAAAGTCTGCCAACAAATCTGGCTGCAACCAAATGCGCATTGCATAATCTTGATTGGCAAAAAGCTCTGCACTGCCAACGCCTTTAATACGTCTTATCTCATCTAAAATGTTTAAGAGAGCATAGTTTGAAAGATCTATAACATCTATTTGTGGGTTTGATGATGTCATAGAAACAACTTGTAGAATCGATGATGATTTTTGCTCAACAGTTACACCTTGTTTTATTACCTCTGGAGGCAATGAGTTGATTGCAGATTGCACTTTGTTATTGACATCTATAGTGGCTTGATCTGGGTCTGTACCAATATCAAAAACAACGCTTATGTTTGTGTATCCTGAGTTTGTTGAGGTTGAATACATATATATCATATTATTAACGCCGTTTATGGCTTGCTCAAGAGGCGCTGCAACAGTATCAGATAATACTTCTGCTGTTGCACCAGGATATATGGCAGAAACTGAGATTTCTGGTGGCACAATGTTTGGGTATTGCTCAACTGGCAAGGCCTTTATGGCAACAATACCAGCAAGAATAATAACAATAGAAATTACACTTGCAAAAATTGGACGATTAATAAAAAATTTTGAAAACATTTGCCTCTCCTTTTGATGAGCTTTTTTTGTATTTTATGAGAAGTGATATAAATATATTATTAATATTGTAAAAAATAAAATTATCAGTGATGTTTTTGACCAATATCTTTTTTTTTCTTCTTTGCTTTGAGCTTGCAGCAAGTGCTTATAATCTTTTGGATCCAAAGTTTTTAATTTTGGCTTGGGACTAACTATTGCAAAAGGATTTAATAATTCTGGATTGCTCTTTATTGAGCGTGTTTTTTTTATGTGTTGCATTGTTTTATTTTTCATATAAAATATCCTTATGCCTGAGTTGCCAGAAGTTCAGACCGTTATAAACGGTATCAAAAAAGAAATTGATAATGCAAAGATAATCAATGTTGAGGTTTTTTGCAACGCTTTAAGATATATAATTAACAAAAAGAATCTATCTTTTGTTTGTGGTGCTAATATCAAAGAATATAAAAGAATCGGCAAATATATTGGCATTGTTTTAGATAATGAATATAGTATTATTTTGCATCTTGGTATGAGTGGAAGAGTTACTATCAACCCAATAGAGGCAAAAAAACATGATCATATAAAAATAACAACCTCAAATGGAATCGTGGTTTATAATGATGCAAGGCGTTTTGGGATGTTTGATATCATCAAAACAAAAGATATTTTTTGCCAGCCATACTTTAAGAACATGGGTGTTGATCCTTTTGTTAAAGATTTTAATGCAAAATACTTGATAAAAAAATTTGCTAGAAAAAAAATTGATATTAAATCAGCCCTACTAGACCAAAGCATTGTTGCTGGAATCGGCAATATTTATGCCTCTGAGATTTTGTTTAAGGCAAAGGTATCACCATTAAAACCTGCAGATGAAATAAATATCAATGAGGCAAAACTTATTGTAAAATATACGCTTGAAGTCTTAAAAGATGCAATTAAAAAAGGTGGCTCAACCCTTAAAGACCATCAAAAACCAGACGGAACATTGGGATATTTTCAAAATAGCCATTGCGTTTATGGAAAAGATGGGCAAAAATGTTATATATGTAACAATGAGATAAAAAGAATCGTCCAAAAAGGAAGAGCAACCTTTTATTGCTCTGATTGCCAAAAATAAGGAGGTAAAATGAAAAAGATTTTATTGATAGGACTATGCGTATTTATGCTTAATGCAGCAGGCTTTATTGAAGGCCTTGAGGACTTGCCCGTTGCGCCAAACTGGCAGCAAGTCTCTGATGAGACAATTTCTTTTGGCAATGAACACACAAATTTTGTTGAAATTTATATGCACTCAGAAAACGAATCCTTTGAAAAAATGATTGCTTTTTATAAAAAGACTCTGCCACAGCTGGGCTGGAGATATGCTGGCAAAAAAGATGGCTCATATAAGTTTGAGAGAGAAAAAGAAACCTTACTTATTAAAAATGTTGAGAAAATGGCAAGATTCACCGTCAAGAGCTCTAATTAAAACTTGACTAATCAAAAAATCAATGTATAAAAGCCCAATACAATTTAATAAATATAAGGAATAAAACAAATGGCTAATCATAAGTCGGCAAAAAGCAGAATCGTTAGAAATAACAAAAAAGCTGTAATCAATGCTGCAAGAAGAAGCAGAGTTAGAACTTTTTTGAAAAAAGTTGAAGCTGAAATCTTGGGCGGAAATAAAGATGCAGCTAAAGAAAAATTTGCTGTTGCAGAATCAGAAATGATGAGAGCTGTTTCTAGAGGTATTTTTACTCTTAATAAAGCTTCTAGAACAATCTCTAGATTGTCTAAAAAAATTAAAAACATTTAATTTTTAGACACTTGAAATAATAACGCAGACTAACAACTTTTTGTAGTTGTTTTGGCTGCGTTTTTTTTTGCAAAATTCTCTGCGAGTCTAACGAATCTGCGCGAATCTGAATCCTAGTTTTAAAAAAATAGTGTCAAGATATTTAATTGCAATGTTCTAGAAAAGTTCTGTTGAAGATTATTTTTTTTAACTTTATGTTAACTTTATCTTCAGCGATGATAATTAAAAAAATTGTTATCATGAAGCATTAAAAAGAACTTGAGTATTATGGTTCTAAAAGAAAAGTATTTCTAAATTTTTGTAAGAAAATATACCTTATATATTATATCAAAAACAATAATGATTGTGATGCATATTTATTATAAGTAAAAATAAATATTAACTTATAAAAAAATGGTTGGGGGCTAAAAGTAATATAGCTCAAGAGAGAAAGTATTCTTAAACGTGGATAAACATTTTAGATAAACGATAGGAAAAAAAATGACGCTAGATACAAACAACCTTGATATACAACAACAATGGGGAGAGATCTCTCTTCAGCTTAAAGATGAAATTGGTGATGTGGCTTTTGATAGCTGGGTAAAACCTCTTAATGTTTCTTCTTTTGCAAATGGCAGTATAGAAATTGGCGTGCCAACACGATTTATGAAAAACTGGGTGCTAACACACTACTCTCAAAGAATCCAAAAAATATGGGAAAAGAAAAATCCTGAATTAAAAAACCTTAATTTTGTTGTGCAACACGCAACTCAAGACAACAAGGCATCTGATTCATCTTTGATGAAAAAGATTTCTACCTCTCCGTCTCCAATAAATGCTTCTGTTACAACTCAACAGCAAGAAAACATGGTTAATGGCGAATCCAACTCTTTATCTGTTCCATTAAATCCACACTTTACATTTGATAGCTTTGTGGTTGGAAAAACAAATGAGTTTGCATATGCTGCAGCAAAAAAAGTTGCAGAAATGAAAAATGTTTCTTTTAATCCATTGTTCTTATACTCTGGTGTTGGGTTGGGCAAAACTCACTTAATGCACTCTATTGCTTGGGAAATTAAAAAGAATAATCCTAACACAAATATTGTTTATTTATCTGCAGAAAAGTTTATGTACAAATTTGTTAAAGCATTGCGTTATAAAGACACCGCAGCTTTTAAGGAACAATTTCGCTCTGTTGATGTGTTAATGGTTGATGATGTTCAGTTTATGGGTGGTAAAGATGGCACTCAAGAAGAGTTTTTTCATACGTTTAACTCTTTAATTGAAGAGGGTAGAAAAATTATTATTTCTGCAGACAAATCTCCGGCTGATTTAGAAGGAATCGAGGCAAGGCTTAAGTCTAGACTTAGTTGTGGTTTGGTTGCAGATATTCACTCAACAGAT
>CAYJOO010000058.1:0-7005 GCA_964371845.1 uncultured Azospirillaceae bacterium
CATTGCTACTACATCAGAATCATGAACACCATCATGAGCAACAGTTGTGCAAACAACTTGCACTTCATTTTTAAACGCTTCAGGGAACAATGGTCTAATTGGTCTGTCAATTAAGCGAGAGATTAAAGTTTCTCTTTCAGACGGTCTTGCTTCACGTTTCATAAATCCACCAGGGATTTTTCCTGTTGCATAATATTTTTCTTGATAATTAACTGTAAGAGGGAAGAAATCCTGATCAGGTTTTGCCTCTTTTGCAGCACATACAGTTGCATGAACGATTGTGTTTCCATAAGTTGCGATAACAGAACCAAGTGCTTGTCTTGCAATTTTGCCAGTTTCAAGTTTTAGGGTTCTTCCGCCAAATTCTACTTCTTTTGTAGTAACATTAAAATTTATCATATTCTTTATTTTCCTTTTTTTCCTACCTATTAAAAGACGGAGCAAAGAACTTGCCCCGCCTTATAAACCTATTATTATCTTCTGATATTAAGTTTTTTAATAACTTCTTCATATCTAGATTTGTCAGATTTTTTCAAATAGTCTAACAAACGTCTACGTTTTCCAACCATTTTCATCAAACCCAATCTAGAGTGATTGTCTTTTTTGTGTGTGTTAAAGTGTTCAATCAAGTTATTAATTCTGGTAGTCCAAATTGCGATTTGCACTTCTGGAGAACCAGTATCATTACCAGTTTTTGCATAAGTTTTAATAACTTCTGCTTTTTTTTCAGTTGTAATCGACATCATATTTTCCTTTATATAAAATTGTTAAAACTCAAGGAAACGGCAGCCTCCGCGATGTCGCGCAGAAGTGTCTTGACCTCAAGTGCCATCTTTATACACCAAATAATTATAATTGCAAGCAAAATCTACAAATTAAAAACCTTGATTGGAGCAATTTTTCTGCCATCATTTTTGATGATTGCAATTAGCTTATCCTCAAAGGTTGCATATCCAATATCTTCAAGTTCATAGCTCTTTGGCGACAATCCCATGCCATGGCTTAATTTTTTTGCATCTTCTTTTGTAACAACAACTTCTGTCATATTTACAAGAACAGATTTAATATCAATTAATTTTGTGCATTCACTAACATCCTCTAGTTCAACACAATCAGATAAGTCAAAAATTGCATTTTTTGTTCTGTTTAACATTGTTAGATGAGCCAAGCTGCCCAGTTTTTCTGCCATATCTTTTGCCAAAGTTCTAACATATGTTCCTTTTGAACATAAAACCTTAAAATGCGCAGAGGAGGGGGTGGGCTGAGATATAAACTTGAGATCAAAAATTTCAACCTCACGTTCAGGAATTTTAACGTCCAATCCCTCTCTTGCCAAGTCATATGCTCTTTTGCCATCAATCTTAATTGCTGAAAACTTTGAAGGCGTTTGTTTTATTTTGCCAATAAAACAATCAACTACAGATATGAGTTCATCTTTTGATGGCAGTTTGTCTGTTTTTGCAACAACTTCTCCGGTGAGATCATCTGTATTTGTTTGCACACCAAATTGAGCAATAAATTCATATTCCTTATTGCCATCCATAACATATTCAATTAACTTTGTAGCTTCTCCAAATGCTATTGGTAGAACACCTGTTGCAAAAGGGTCAAGTGTTCCTGTGTGACTATTTTTTGCAGCATTATAAATATATCTTGTTTTTGAGACAACATTTGTTGATCCCATATCTTTAGGTTTATTAACAATCAGCCAGCCACTTATATTGTTTTTTAGTTTTTTCATGCTTTTGTTCATATAATTAAAATGCAAATAAGTCAATTATAAATAAAAATATTCAAAAGGCTCACTCTATTTTGTTAAGAAGAATTACAAAAATAGTTGATTTAAAAAATATATATTTTATAATACCATAGATAAAATATGTGCTTGCGGAATTTGACACCGCAATCGCAAACAAACATAAAGGAAATTTAATATGAAAAATAAGTTATTGTTCTCTGTAGCGGCTTGTGGTTTATTGGGTATGTCAAATGCAAACGCTCAAATCGTATCATCATTTGCCTCTCTAAAAGAGGCTGTTAATTCAGCGGCTACAAATAAGAGTTATACACTTCCACAAACAGAAAATGTTACTTCTGCACTAGGTTCATTAGGCGGAACTAGTTTGGTTATAGACGGTAGCAATTTGTATGAAATCACATCAACCGGCAATATTGGCATTACAACTTCAGGAAACCAAACTTTAAGCATTGAAAATGTTACCAAAGTCTCTGGATTTAAAAGAGTTGGTGATGGTGGCGTAATCTTAAACAATATCAACGCAACAACAAATATTACAAACTCTACATTTACAGACAACTCTGCTACATATGGAGGTGTTATTCGAAACGTTGGTACATCAAATGCCACAACAGGTGAAATAATAACTTTTGGAACAATTAATATTAAGGATTCAGTTTTTGAAAACAATTACGGAACTGTTAACTCATCAGTTTTATCAAATAGTGGTATTACAAATATTACAAATTCTATAATTGCAAACAATACGCACGGAGCAATAGGCAATACAGGTGAAATAAATATTTTTGGTTCAAGCTTTAATGATAACTCATCTCTTTTGACCGGTGGCGCAATCAGAAACCACACAACAGGCATATTAAACATAAACCAAACAGGAACATCTATAACCATATTTACAAACAATCAAGCAACATCTGGTGGCGCAATATATACTGATAAAGTAGCAAAATTATCTATAAAAAACGCAATGTTTTCATTAAATGAAGCAACCCAAAACGGTGGAGCAATCTGGGCAGGGCTTACCAAATATAGTGCAAGCATTAATGGTGATTTCTCAGAAAATAAAGCAGCCAATTTTGGTGGTGCAATTTATAACTCAGGTTTGTTAGAAATTCAATCAGGCACATCCTTTACAGATAACACTGCAAATACAGGTGGTGCAATTTACAACTCAGGCAGCATAACCATATATGATACAGATTTTGACAATAACATTGCATTATCAAACGGTGGTGCAATTTATAATACAACAACAACTGGCGCTGTTAATATCGACGCATCTTTTTCAGATAACACCGCTCAATATGGACGAGGTGGTGCAATTTATAATGCAACATCTGCAAACATAAACACAATTGCCGGTGTTTTCACTTCAAACTATATAGGTTTGTCAACAGCATCTCAAGGTGGTGCAATATATAACGCAGGTAATATCACGACAATAAATGCAGATTTTAATGATAACTATATAGAAGCAAATAATTCAAAAGGTGGCGCAATTTATAATGCTGGCATAATAGACGTTATTTCTGGCAATTTTACCTCAAACGGTGATCCAGCTTTATCTTCAACCTTAACTTTTACAACACATGGTGGCGCAATATATAATGCTGGTACAATTAACTCTATTTCAGGTGACTTTACAAATAATACTGCGGCATCTACAACAATAGGGGCTCAAGGTGGCGCAATTCATAATGCTGCAGACGCAACCATAAAAAGCATTAGCGGCTCATTTACAAATAACAATGCTTCAAGACACACAGAAGACATGGGTGGCGCAATTTATAATGCAGGTGTTATAGAAAACTTATCAGCAGATTTTGTCTCAAACGGCAATTTAGTAATAACAAAATTTGGCGGAGCAATATATAATACAGGCACAATTAATATTACAGGTGGCAAATTTGAGGGAAACAGAGTTGAAACAGATGGTAGTGGTGGTGCAATTTATAATGCGGGCACGATGACAATTGCCAACGCAAACTTTACAGACAACAGCGTAAACAGCATAAGTGGCTTGGGTGGCGCAATATACAACTCAGGTGACTTAACAGTTGTTGCAAGCACCGCAAATGTTTCTTTTACAGGAAATGCCTTAAGCTCTGGAACATCTCCTATAGACAATGGTATTTATAACATAAGCACCTTAAACTTAAACGCAGTTGGTGCATATGTACTAACAATGAATGATAGAGTTTTGGGTGATGCTGTCAACAAAACAGGTGTTGTTAACATCAACTCAAACACATACGGAAACGTTATCTTAAATGCAGACATTATAGACAACAAAGTCAACTTTTTGCACGGAACATTGTCTCTTGGTGTTTATGGAGGCGCTGGAGTTACTTTAGACTCATTATATGCAGATAGTGCAATATCAAGTATGGAAGAAAGAGAACTTGATACAATCGATGGCAAAATCTCTAATTATACAATAACCAATGAAATGATATTAAACCAAACAAACTTGGCAATTGATATTAACTTGGACACAGAAACCGCAGATAACTTCACAGTAGGTTCAATCAGTGCAAAGACAGGCGTTGTTTTGATTAATATTACAGATTTTGACATCAATGATAAAGATGGTGAAATCGTAATATTCCAAAATCAAACAACAAATGAGAACATTCAGTTATTAGAAGAAGACATAATAATTGCAGACTTTGAAAAAAACATTACCTTAACCCAAGCAGCAACAAACAAAGGTGCATATGAGTATGACTTAGATACAACAGGATATACCTTAAACGGTGCCATAGCCTTAGACGCAGCTCACACTCAATATGACATGAAAACAGGCATTCCTGGTGCATTGGGCAATGAAAACGTTAACAGTCAATCAATTGGCTATATCAATCCATTAACAAATGAAGAAACCGGCAAAAATATGGTTGTTAATGGCTTGGCAGGTGGAGCAAATGGTTTTGATGTTGGCTCTGCAGAAACCTCAGGATCAGCCACATTAACCTTAAACAAAGAATCAACATATTCATCAACAAACATTGATTATAATGATGTCAATTTCCATATGGCAGGCAAAGGCAATAACACCATCACGTTTAATATGAGAGATGGTTATGACCCAATAAAAGATGAAGATTTTACATATAGCACCACAATCTTAAACAGTGACTTTACATCAGTTGACAGAAACAATATATTAACTTTATCTGGTTCTGGCAATTATATAATCAATGGTATAATTGATAATCTGACCTTAAATGCAAACTCAGACATATTTGCTACAGGCGCCATAAGCAATGCCAATATAATTGCCAATGGTGGATTGGTTGCAACAAATACAATAACAAACTCAGCAATAGAGGTCAATTCTATATTCATGGCATCAAATAAAATAAGCAATTCAACAATCAATGCACAAGGACTGGTTTTTAGAAACAACTACGATAATGGTGTTTCATATACCTTAAATGAGGGCAGCGCCTTAATTTATAATAACCTTGATTACTTATATGATGGCACACAAGCAGAGCTCAACTCAATAAACTTTAATGGTGGTGAGTTAGTTGGGATGCAAGATAACCTTATCAATCAAATCAAGCTTGACACATTGGGCGTTAGCCAATCATCAGATTTAAGCCTTGATGTTGACTTAAAAAACAAAACAATGGATAGCTTTATTGCCAACACAATAAATGCAACAGCTGGCTTTAATATACAAAAGCTTATTCTTCTTTCAGATGCAAATCAAGATATAACAACAATAAGCTTTACAGATGATGCAAACTTGGCAAATAACACAACATATAATGGAATGTCGTCAATGGCATTTTCTCCATTGTATCAATACAGGGTGTCATATGACAATCAAAGCGGTGATTTCACATTTAATAGAGGGCAAGATGTTGAGGCCTTTAATCCGGCAATATTTACATCATCAATTGCCAAAAATGTTCACACACTAGCAACGTTTGACGTTTTTGATGAGTTGTTAATGGATACAGATAGCTTAAACATTCACAAAACCAAAACAAATGCATCATCAGGTGACTACTCAAATTATTCAAACGCTTGGTTTAAGGCTTTTGGCACAAATGAAAATGTTGACTTCTCTTCATTTGACGTAGACAACCAAAGCTATAGCGGCATTTTAGGTATTGATAGTGATCTTCAGCACAAAAACGGATGGAACGGTATCTATTCAGCATATGTTGCATATATCGGCTCACAACAAAGCTATGAAGATGTTGACATCAACCAAAGCGGAGTAATTGCTGGTGTTAGATCATTGTTTAAGAAAAACAATTGGTTCACTGGCATGACTGCAAGTATTGGCACAAGTTTTGTTGAAGGCACAAACCTATTTGGCAAAGAAGATTTTTGGATGTTCTCTGCAGGTTTGTCAAACAAAACAGGATATGACTTAGACTTGTATTGCAACAAATATTTATTGCAACCAAGCATAACATTCTCATATCTATATACTTATACAACTGATTATACAACTTCAGGTGGAGTAGGGGTTGGTGACAACTCTCAAAACGCTTTGCAAGTCAAACCTGAATTAAAATTTGTTGCAAACTTTGATAATGGCTTCAGACCATATGCAGCCGTTTCTTATAACTGGAATGTTTTAAGCAATCCAGATGTCAGAGCAAATGACGCAACTCTTCCAGAGTTAAGCGTTGACCCATATGCAGAATACAAGCTTGGTGCAAGCCAATCAATTAACGATGACATAGTTGGATATGCAGAGGTTTCAGCAACAACTGGTGCCAGAGAAGGTTTTGGTGCACAACTTGGCTTGAAGTGGAACTTTTAATCAAAGCACAACAAACTAGCATAAAAAAAAGAGTATAAGATTTTTCTTATACTCTTTTTGTTTCAGGCAAAAAATTATTGCATTTTATTTTTCATTGCATTCCATTCTGCTTTTTTAGCTTCAGCGTTTGCTTTCATTTCAGCTTTTTTTGCGTCTGTAGTTGATTTCATCTCAGATTTTTTAGCTTCTGCATTTGCTTTCATCTCAGCTTTTTTAGCTTCAGCATTTGCTTGCATTTCAGCTTTTTTTGCTCCCCAATTTGCATTTTGAGCATTTGCATTTACAGCAGAGATTGCAAACAAAGCAGCAATAGCAACACATAAAATATTTTTATTCATTTCATATTCCTTTATAAATTATTATTAAACCAATACAAATATAATACATAAAATATAAAATTCAAATCCATAAAACAAAATATCCGTCTTTTTTTATTTGTTTTGCATTTCAACTCTCC
>CAYJOO010000059.1:0-5401 GCA_964371845.1 uncultured Azospirillaceae bacterium
TTTGGAAAAACAAACAGAGTCGCTGCAGAAGGATTGTGGTATATAAACTCAGCATCAGGCACAAATGATTTTATTAAGTCTTTTAAGAATAAAACAGGTTCTGACATTACATCTTGCACCGCAAACATTTATGATTCTATAAATATGTTAATAAATGCTTTTGAAACAACACAACCAAGAGAAGGTAATAGTATTCCGACTAATGAAGATGTTATTAAAAATTTAACAAGCGTATCGAATTATGCTGGTGCAGTAGATGAAAATTTAAGCATTGATAAAGACGGAAATGTAAACTCAAAAGCTTATGTGTATACAGTCAAAAACAGTATGCCTGTTTATTTAGAAGATTAATCTTTAACAATAAAAACAAAAAAACGGTTGGGAGAAGCCCCAATCGTTTTTTTCTTGCGTTGGGTTTATAATTGTGTTATAGATATTGATGTTAAGTAAGTTATTAAGGTATTATTATAGAGTGTTTTCATATTATTGTTGGATTTATCCATAATGTATATGTGCGTGTTTTATAATAATGCCTTTTAACATATTTAGGAGGTTTTTAGCCAGCCTTGCATATTGCAAATGGTGAATTTAAACATAACTATGAAAACAAAATTTAGAAAATTTATGGGAGTTGTTGTTTCTTTAATTATCGGTGCTGTTATGGCATATGGTATTAGCCATGAAGCAGACATTCCTTTGGTTGTAGCAATTGTTGTTGGTGCTATGATCACAATTTTTGGAGCTGCAGCCGTGCTTTGTAAAGAAAACAGAGCTGCTCTAACTGGCTTTTTGCTCCTTTTTTTGCTAGCAACACCAGTGGCATATGTATCAGAGAAGAGCTTTTTGCTACAGTTTGGTGCTTTTGCTGTAATGCTCTTTGCTTTTGGCGCAGGCTTGCCAAGAGACGAGGAGATTTTATACCCTGCTATTAAAAAGCAGTAGGGTAGAGATTTATACCGCTTATTTATAATCTTTTGATTGTATTTAAGCGGTTTTTTTATGGCGCAAAAGAATTTGGAGATTAGCTTTATTACTTGAATTTTAATTTTATTGAATTAGAGTTAATCAAGGAGAGGGAAAATATGAGAATTAAAGAAGGTGATATTGTAAACCATTTTAAGAATAAACGCTATAAAATTATGGCCATTGCCAAACATAGTGAAAATATGGAAGAATATGTTGTTTATCAAGCTTTGTATGAGCCTTATGGTGTTTGGATTAGGCCGCTTGATATGTTTTTATCAGAGATAGATAAAGAAAAATATCCCGATGTTCAACAGAAATATCGCTTTGAAAAGATTGACTTATAATAGTTTGCCTTTGTAAAGAAACTCAAAGCTTGAAAAAAATAGAATGTTATAGAATCCTTGACTTGTTAAGTTTTTTTATTATTATGCCTTGTAATATTTAAGGAATTTTTATATGAGAACAAGTTTTTCAAAGTTTAGGCATTATCAGTGGTGGCTAGGTATGATTATGGTTTTTGCCCTGACTTGCCTTAGTTATCAAATCACAGAAATAAAAAGTGTTGCAAAATATGCCGGTGGAGCGCTTAGTGTTGCTATAATTATTGGAATTGTGGTTGGTAACACCTTCTTTAAGCACATTGCCGCACATAGTGGCATGGGAGTGGACTACTCTCAGGGAAAGCTTTTGAAGTATGGAATTATATTATATGGCTTTGAGGTAACTTTTCAAGAAATTGCAAACATTGGATGGCAAGCTGCTCTTATTGATGTTGTTATATTGATTTTTGCATTTTATCTTTGTTATTACTTGTATCATAAAATGTTTAAGATTGATAAAAAAACAACAATACTGCTTGCAGTTGCTAGTTCTATTTGTGGCAGCGCTGCTGCAATTGCCTCTCGCCCTCTTATACGTGCGCAAGCTTTTAAGGTGACAATAGCAATAGCGGTTGTTGTTGTGTTTGGCACGATCTCTATATTTTTATATCCGCTTATTGCCAAGCTTTTTTCTATGAGTGCTCAGCAGTATGGAGTTTTTTCTGGCTCTAGTGTGTATGGGGTGTCTCAGGCGATTGCAAGCGCAGAGGCATATAGTGTTGAGAGTGTTGCAACTGCTGTTGTGGTTAAAATGTTTAAGATTATGCTGCTTATTCCGATGTTGATTATATTATCAGTATCTTTTAGAAAAAAAAGCGGTAACACCAAAGGCGTTGCGGTGTTTGTTTCTAGCATTCCTTGGTTTGCTATATTGTTTTTGGTTTGCAGTGGAATAAACTCTTTGGGTGTTATTGATGAGGCAAGTTTGAAGATAATTAATAAAGTAAGCAACTTCTTTTTGGCAATGTCGATGGCAGCATCCGGACTGAGAACACACATCACAGAAATTAAGAAAGCCGGTCTAAAACCTCTTTTGTTGAGCGTTATTGTATATGCTTTGGTGGTTGTTTTAAGTGTGGGCTTATGTTTAATGCTTATTTGATAATAAATAGAAAGGAATGAAGATGGAATATATAACACAAGGGACATGTGCAAGAAAAATTATTTTTGAGCTTGACGGCACAAAAATAAAATCTGTAAAGTTTGAAGGTGGCTGCCCAGGAAACTTAATGGGAATATCGCAAATGATTATAGGAATGGAAGCAAAAGAGGTAATAGAAAAATTTGAAGGAATTGGTTGTAAAGGCAAGCAGACATCTTGCCCTGATCAGCTGGCAATGGCCTTAAAAGCTTATATAGAAGAAAAATAATCAGAGTTGGCAAAAAAATAAAGCAGGCTCTGCCTGTGATAACAAAATAATATAAAGGAAAAATAAAATGGCAAAAAAAGAACAATTAAAATTAACCCTTAAAGATGGCGAAGTAATTATAGATCTTTTATCTGATGTTGCACCAAATCATGTTGCAAGAATAAAAGAACTTGTTAAAGACGGTTTTTATGATGGCTTGAAGTTTCATAGAGTTATTGATGGATTTATGGCTCAAACTGGTTGTCCAGATGGTACTGGTATGGGCGGCTCTGGCAAAAAACTAAAAGCAGAGTTTAATGATACTCCTCATAAAAGAGGCACAGTTTCTATGGCGCGTGCAATGGATATCAACTCTGGTGATAGTCAATTTTTTATCTGTTTTGAAGACTGCTCTTGGCTTGATGGTCAATACACAGTATGGGGCCAAGTTTCTAAAGGAATGGAGCACATTGATGCCATAAAAAAAGGCGCTGGTGGTAATGGTGAGGTTTCAAATCCAGATTTAATCGTAAAACTTCAGTATTTGGGCGACTAATATTGAGTTAGTAGACAAACACCTCAGTCATGCGCTGTAATGGTGACTGCTATTAAATTAAAGTTAATTTGTTGACATAAGTCTTGTTTTGTGATAGTTTATGTATCGGAGAGTATGATGACGCAAGATGAAATGAAAAGATTATTTTTGGATTATGTTGAAGTTGTTTCAAGAAAAGCGGGCAATCGCCATTGTGCTTTAACTTTGCAGAATACAACTTTGGAATATTTGAATAAGCATATTAATGTCACAATACAAACTAGCATTCCATTATCAGGTGAACAGATAGAAGCTCTATACGATCTTAATGATTTTTGTGCGTATCAAGCTTTGTGTGATGCAGAGGTACAAAGAGATATTAGAAAACTCTCTTATGTGGCAAATAATGCAATGAAAACAGCTCTTATGGCAATTGGCTTGAGCTCTTCTTTGATAACTGTTGATAGAAGAAACGTTGAAGATATTGACTTGTATGAAAATAATATTGTTGTGCATCCAAGAGTTGATGGGATTAAAAAAATTGACTTTGGCAGAATTCCCCCTGCAAGATTTTTGGATTTTTTGAGTTTTGATATTGTTGATGATTGGATGATTTTTGCAGATTATCATGGTTTTGGCCTAAAATCTTTGTTGGATTATAAAACAAATTTGGCAGGGCTTGAAAAAGTGCATAAAGGCGGTGGTCCAATTTATGAATTTGCACGTTTTCAGCGCAGATATAAAGAGCATTTGAATGCAAAAGAAGCAAAAGCAAAAGAGTCTGCCCAAAATGCTTTTAGAAACTCAATGGTGAGCTCTATTGCAAACAAATATACAGAACAAAAGCTATTAGAAGGTAATACAATAGAAGACATGATGCTTTTGGTTGAGGATTTGTTTAATGACAAACCTAAAAAAAATGCATCAACAAAAGCAATTGCTAGACGTTCTCATAACAACGTAAAAAGAATTCAAGGGCCAAAAAATTAAGTGTCTTAAAAAAAATGTTGCTATTTTTTTTTATAGGTTTATATCTATGAAAAAATTTGGAGACTTAATATGACAACATTAACAAACGCAGAAACAACTCAAAAAATTGTTGACCTTGGGATTGCAAAAGCCGGATACTCTTTATCTAAGACATTCAAGCTTGGCTTTATGGGTGGTTTATACATTGCATTGGCTGCTCTTGGAAACATACTTGCAATTTATCATATTGATGGTGGTATGGGCAAGTTTATTGGTGCTTCAATATTCCCTACTGGGTTGATGCTGACAATTTTGGTTGGTGGCTCTTTGTTTACGGGAGACGTGTTGGGAACACTGGCACTTGTTTGCAAAAAAACTTCTGCAAAAACATATGCAAAAAATTTGGGCTCTGTTTGGGCGGGCAATTTTTGTGGTGCGTTTTTCTTGGCAATAGTTGCTTATTATGGATCAAGCTTTGCGGATGTTAATCTTGCAAAAATGACGGTTGGAATAGCAGAACATAAATTGCATTTGGGCGCGCTTGAGGCAACTGCAAGTGGGTTTTTGTGTAATGTTTTGGTTGCAATTGCAGTTTGGTTTGCGCTTGCAACAACAGATTTTTCTGGCAAGATATTGGCAATTTGGTTTCCTATAATGCTGTTTGTTTTTGCCGGATTTCAGCACGTTGTGGCAAATATGTTTTATTTAAACATTGGTCTTTTGCTAGATGCATCTGTATATAATATTGGGGATTATGTGCATCACTTTATATTTGTGACAATAGGCAACTTTTTGTCAGGAGGACTATTTTTGCCCCTGATATATAAGAGTATTTATAAAGCTATATAATGGGCTACTACTTGTAACTTAACTACCTCGTGTGCGTTTTTTGTGCACGCGTCGGTAGTTAAATCACTGCGTATTAATCCCATTCTCTAGCTTTTTAGACTTTGTGATAATGGGCTACTACTTGTATTTTGCTTTATAGGTTTATTGGCCTTGGGTTGTAATGCCTGCTTCTTTGAATACATTTGCGATTTCTTTCATTCTTTCTTTGCTTGGCACGTTTGCCTCGCTTAGTTGATATGGTTCTCCGAGTTTTATCCACTTTTGGACACCCATTTCATGATATGGAAGGAGCTCAACTAGCTCAACGTTTTTGAAGTCTTTTATATATTCAGCAAATTCTTTGGCGTATTCTA
>CAYJOO010000059.1:5411-6838 GCA_964371845.1 uncultured Azospirillaceae bacterium
CCTGCAACAACAACATAGCGCACCCACGTTGTGATATTTTTTTCTGCCAAATGTTTTAACAAATCTAAGGTTTTGAAGTTGTCAACCTTGGTTAGTTCTTTGTGTTTTATGGTATCTAAGTGCTTGATGTCTAACATAACCATATCTGTATACTCTAATAATTCATCTAAGTCTGCATCAATGTTTGTAAAGCCAGAAGTGTCTATGTTGGTATGAATTTTTTGTGATTTTAATAGCTTAAATAGGGGGATTAAGAACTTTTTATGAAGTAAAGGTTCTCCTCCGGTTGCTGTGAAGCCTCCACCTGAAAAGTTCATAAAAGGTTTGTATGAAACAGCATCTTTGAATATCTCTGATACAGATTTTCTTTCTCCACCATTTATTTGCCATGTGTCTGGGTTGTGACAATACTTGCAACGCAAGGGGCAGCCTTGCAAAAACAATACATATCTGATACCTGGGCCGTCTACAGCTCCACCGGTTTCTACTGAATGTATGTTTGTTGTTATATATTGAAATTCACCCATTTTTTGTATTCCTATTAAGAAGGGCGGGGAAAACCCCGCCCCATTTGCTTTTGTTATAATTAAATTTTGTCGTGGAACGTTCTAGAAATTACGTCTTCTTGTTGTTCACGAGTTAATTTAATAAAGTTTACGGCATAACCAGATACACGCACTGTTAATTGTGGGTAGTTTTCTGGGTGATCCATTGCATCCATTAATGTTTCTTTATTAAACACATTAACGTTAATGTGTTGGCCGCCTTTGGTGATATAGCCATCAAGTATTGAGTTCATATTTGATACTTGCTGAGCTACATCTTTACCCAAAGAGCCTGGGATAATAGAGAAAGTATAAGAGATACCATCTTGAGAGTGTTGGAATGGTAATTTTGCAACAGATGTTAATGATGCCAAAGCACCTTTGTTATCTGCACCGTGAGATGGGTTTGCACCTGGAGCAAAAGGAGCACCTGCGCGTCTACCATCTGGTGTGTTACCAGTTTTTTTACCATACACAACGTTTGATGTGATTGTTAATACAGATTGAGTTGGGATTGCATTTCTGTATGTTGGGAATTGACGGATTTTATCCATAAATACTTCAACAATCATTTTTGCAATATCATCAACTCTGTCGTCGTTGTTACCATATTTTGGATATTCACCCTCTGTAATATAGTCAATAACAATGCCTTGCTCGTTTCTTACTGTTTTTACTTTTGCATATTTGATTGCTGACAAGCTGTCTGCAACAATAGAAATACCTGCAATACCACAAGCAATAGTTCTGATTACGTCTTTGTCATGCAAAGCCATAAGAGCTTTTTCATAAGAATATTTGTCATGCATGTAGTGAATGATGTTTAAGGCATTTACATAAGTTTTTGCCAACCATTCCATCATCATGTCAAATTTTGCCATA
>CAYJOO010000060.1:0-6011 GCA_964371845.1 uncultured Azospirillaceae bacterium
TTCAAAAAGTATTCAGACAGATTAAAAACATACCGCAAAAAAACAGGCCAAAATGATGCAATTAGAGTAGCAGTTGGCAACATTGGCGGCATAAAAACAGTTGTTGCAGCGTTTGACTTTGCTTTTATGGGCGGCTCAATGGGTACAGCAGTTGGTGAAGGTATTGTTGCTGGTGCAGAGCTTGCGCTTAAAAACAAAGCGCCATTTATCACAATTTCTGCCTCAGGTGGCGCCAGAATGCAAGAAGGTATCTTGTCTTTAATGCAAATGGCCAGAACCACAGCAGCAGTCAATAAATTAAAAGAAAAATCTTTGCCATTTATCTCAGTATTAACAGACCCAACAACAGGGGGTGTCTCAGCATCTTTTGCCATGCTTGGTGACGTTAACATTGCAGAAAAAGGCGCAGTAATCGGCTTTGCTGGCGCAAGGGTTATTGAGCAAACAATCAGAGAAAAGCTCCCCCAAGGATTCCAAAGAGCAGAATACTTAAAAGAGCATGGAATGGTTGATATTGTTGTAGAAAGAAAAGACTTAAAAGACAGCATTGTTAAGGTAATAAGCTTATTGATGCATAAATAAAAAAGGAAAGAGGAGCTATGTTAAAGATAAAAAACTTAAAAATAAAATCTTTTGCAGAAAACGTTGTTTATATTAGCTCTTCTTGCCAAAACTATGATGTATCAAAACTTAGAATAATCACAAAAGTAGAATTGCACGGAGGCAAAAAACCAGTTTTTGCCTTTTTGCAGGTTATAGATGATACACAAACTCTTTCTCCAACCCAAATCGGCTTAAATCAGGAATGCTTTGATGATCTTGGCTTAAAAGAAGATGACTTAATCTCAATCTCAGTTGCCGACACTCCAGAAAGTTTTTCTTCCATAAAAAGAAAGATATATGGCAACGCTCTTTCATTAGAAGAATACAAAGCAATAATAGAAGACATCAAAAACAAAAGATACTCCAATATGGACATCACCGCATTTTTGGTTGCTCTGGGCGCATCCATGACCCAAGAAGAAGTTCTGTACTTTACCCAATCTATAATTGCAGAAAAAAAAATCAAATGGGGCAATGAAAAAATTATAACAGATTATTATTGCATCGGAGGCTTGCCAGCCAGCAAGATTGATTTTATAATTTTGGCAATCGTTGCTGCTTATGGGATATTAATGCCAAAGACTTGCTCATATTCATTAACCTCGTGTTCAGGCATGGGCAACGTTGCTAACGTGTTTGCAAATATTGAGCTTGATGACAAAAGGTTCAAAAACGTTGCTACCCAAAACAAAGGTGCAATTGCCTATTATGGTTCATTAACAGTTGGTGATTTTAACTCAAAAATATTCCCTGTTGAAAGATATATTGGCCTAACCAAAATAGAACAACTCGCAGCATCTATCATTGCCATCAAGATATCAAGCGGTATTACACACATAGTGATTGACTTGCCAGTTGGTCCACATTGTGTTATCAGAAGCTCGCAAGAGGCATCAAAGCTTAGAAAAACACTAGAATATCTGGGAGACTGCTTGGAGCTTGTTGTTGAGGTTATTATAACAGATGGCAGAGAGCCGATCGGCAATGGCATAGGCCCATTTTTGGAGGCCAGAGATATAATGAAGGTCTTAAAAAACCAAGAAGACGCTCCCCAAGACTTAAGAGAAAAAGCAATCTTTGCAGCCGGAAAAATACTCGACTTTGATCCCAAATTAAGGGGCGGGCAAGGTGCTGTTATAGCAACCGAGATCTTAAACTCTGGC
This sequence comes from uncultured Azospirillaceae bacterium, assembly GCA_964371845.1. Lineage (GTDB taxonomy): Bacteria > Pseudomonadota > Alphaproteobacteria > RF32 > CAG-239 > JAWXUC01. The sequence goes on from CAYJOO010000060.1 coordinate 1,767, forward strand.
AGAGCGTTTGATGCCTTCAACAAAATAATACACGCACAAGGCTGTGAAACAATCCCCCATATGAGTACCTATGTTTATGAGCACAACTCCGCAAAAACAGGGAGCATTTCCTCAATTAATAATAGTGCACTTAATTATATGGGAATACTGGCGGGAGCCAACAGAAGCAAAGGCTCAGGTATTGACTTATATAAAAAGCTTGGCGACCCCATCAAAGCAGGAGAACCTATCTTTAAGGTCTATGCAAAAACTCAAGCCGACTTATTAAGGGTTAAAAAGTTTGCGCAACAAGATAGCATTTATGACATCAACTAAGTTTTATGAGTTTTTCTTCAAGCTCAGGGCTTAATTGCACATAGCATTCTTCTAATAGATAATTTGCCTCAAGCTTGTTCTTAAACCATGTTATTTGTCTTTTTGCATATTGATGTGAGTGAATTTTAGAAAGCTCAATAGCCTCTGCAATACTTGTTTTGCCATCAATAAAGTCAATCAACTCAGGCAGTCCAAGCGCTTTTGCCGCAGGCATATTTGGCATGATTTCAAGCCCCTTAAAATGTTTTGCTTCTTCAAGAGCTCCCATTGCAATCATTTTATCAAACCTATTATTTATACGCAATTCCAGGTCCTTTTTTTGGGGCAAAATCTTAATCACAAAAAAGTTTGCATTAATAGCTTTTATCAATGGCTTGTTGTGCCAATCAACAATGCTTTCTCCCGTTTGCAAAAAAACTTCTAGAGCTCTAGTTACTCTGCTTATATCATTTGCATTAAGAGATTCTTGCGCCTTTTCATCTAAGGCATTATATTTATCTTTGATCTCTGCTGCTTTGCTTTTAACATCTTCCAAAATTGCGGGGATTGGTGTTGTGCCATAAAGCAAATTGTTTATATACATTCCGCTACCGCCAACAACGACTGGTGTTTTGCCTTTTTTCCAGATTTCGTTTATTTTTTCAACACACAAATTAAGCCAATCAACAACTGTGCCATGTTTGTTGCTTTCATATATTTGATACAAATGGTGTGGCACAATTTTTTTATCATCTTCACTAGGGCAGGCAGATATAATTGGTGTATCTTTATATAGTTGCTGGCTGTCTGTGTTTATAATTTCGCCCCCAATTTTTTTGGCAACATCAATTGCCATCTGCGATTTGCCAGATGCTGTTGGCCCTGCAATTATAATAACATTTTTTTTCAAGTTTAAGGTTTCCTTTTTATATTTTTGATATATATTATATTCTATGAAAAAACTTATACTTATAATATCATTAATAACTTTTAATGCAAGTGCCAAAACGGTTACTCATAATTTTGGTGTTTCACTAGGCGTGTTTGATGCTTTTGAAACAACCTTTGAATATGGCATAGAGGACAACTCATATCATACCGATTCCTTTGTAGAAACTCAAGGCACTCTAGGTTTGTTGTATCCATTTAAGGTCAATTATAAAAGCAAAGGGCAAATAGTTCAAGAAAGCTTAAGCCCTCAAAGTTATAGATATGATTCTCAAAGTCGCTTTAATAAAAGAAGCAGAGAGCTTTTTTATGATGCATTTGGCAATCCAACACACAGAATCTCAACAAAAAATGGCAAACCGCATAGAGTTGATATTAAAAAAACTGCAAAAAATAAAGGAGCCATAGATCTGCAATCAGCGTTTACAAAGCTTGCATTGCAATATAATGCACTGCGTTTTTGTGATTCAAGAATGCCAGTTTTTGATGGCAAAAAGCGCTTTGATGTTATTTTTAATGACGAGGGCAAAGAGGAACTACAAACTCCACACTTCAAAGGATATGCGCATAAATGCTCAATGTATATTGACTCTCTTGGTGCCAAAGGCGATGACCTTTTATGGGAGCTAACCTTAAACAAGCCAGTTACTTTCTGGATAATGAAAGATGCACAAACAAACGTCAACTTTATTGCCAAAGTAATTGTTCCAGGCACTGCCCTTGGCGACCTTGAGGTTGTCACCAAAAAAATCAGCGTAAAATAAAATTAAATTAATCTTAATCATTTATCTATAAAATAAAATTTATAAGGAGCACAAACATGAAAAAAGCAACATTAATTTTATTTGCCATTTTAACTTTTGCAGTATCTGCAAAGGCAGACTATCAAGATGACTGCATAAACAAATACAGAAACTCAATTGGCATAGATCCATTCACCTTCTGCCCATTAGATGAATCAAAAAAATTAATGAGTGAGATTGATGGTTATTACAAAGAACTCGCAGACGTAAAATTTTTAGAAAAATGGAACAACGGCAACAAAATGGCCAAAGGCAACTTAAAAGACTTAAGAAGCTCATGGATTACGTATAGAAACAAGATGTGCTCTCTTGTTGGCACTTTCTGGAGCACCGTAGAATCTGATGACGGCACCTTAGAAAAGCAGCAAGCGTCTTGTTTGTTGCATGAGGTTAAAACTCATCACGCATATCTTAGAAATATGGTAAAAAACAAAAACAGTACGCCATATATGGACTCAGATGCCAATCCTCATGGGCATTATCATTAATTTTTTGTTATAACTTTTTGCCCTATTACAAACAAAATCAAATTTGCAAAAAAGCCTATAACAACAGCATCAATGCCATAGATTGTTGCTGCTCCTGATGTTATAAAAGCATATGCAATCACAAAAACGCCACCAACAGCACCCATAATAAAGCTTTGCATTTTTGGTTTGTAGCCCAAAAAAGTTGCAAGCAACGGAACCAACATCACAGGTGCCCAAAAATTATAGGCAAAGCGCAATATGTCTAACACATTGCTTATTTTAAGTGCCAAGACAACGGCCCCCAATCCCAAAAACAATGATAGTACTTTTGCAAGTAACAGCTCTTTTGCAAAGTTTTTAATTTTTGCGATTGGTTTTATAACATCTTCAATAATGCATACTGTTGCAGAGTTCAAAAAGCTATCTGCAGAGCTCATCACAATAGATATAATAGCAGCACACGCCAAAGATTTTATACCAATGGGCAAAACGGTGTTTATAACAGTTGGCATTGCATTTGCGCTTGGCATGTCTGGGTTTATTGCAAAGGCAACAATCCCAAGCATTCCTGTTATAATAAAAAATGGCACAGATAAAATTGCACTATAAAGGGTTCCCTTAATGGTTTCTTTTGTGTTTTTTGCAATTAATAAACGTTGCAGATATGGTGGCACCAAAGTCTCACCAATCATAAAAGACAAAAATAAAGAACCCCACATAAAAGGAGAGAATTTGTCTGTAAAAACTTCAAAATAATGGTTTGGCGTTTTATCTTGTATTGCATCAAAACCTCCAACATGATCAATCCCCAAAAATAAAGCAAGCGGAATAAAAATAACAAGCATCAAAAATTGAATAACATCCGTTACAACAACAGCTTTCATTCCTCCAAAAGATGTATAAACAATAACAATAGAGCAACCAACAATCACTCCTTGCTCAAACGTTAGCGGAGAAAACGTCTCAAACACAGCACCCATTGCGCCAACCTGAGCTCCAAGAATACCAATGCAAACTAGTGCTCCCAAAATACCTGCAATGATTTTACCGGTTTTGCCAAAGTTTTTTTGCATCACATCACCTGCAGAAATACAGCCAGAAAATTTTGCAACTTTAGGCGCCACAAATAATGATATAAGAATTAGGGTTAAAGAAAATCCCCAAAGTGCTGTCGCAGGACCAAGGCCAGATTCAAATACAGTATCTGCATTGCCAAAAGAAAATCCGCCCCCAATAAAAGATGCAGACAAAGTTGCAAACAAAACAAATGCAGAATATGAGTGAGAAGCAATTGCATAATCTTTTAGGTTCTTCATATTTCTACCGGCATAAAGGCCCATAACAAATATCACACTCATATATGCGCATATAATAATCAAGTCTATGTTTGTTGTAATAAAATTCATTTAGTCTTTCCTTTATAATTACCCTCTACGTAAGAGAATTTCAAATATTTCTCAACCTTATTTTTCATCTCACTTCTCCTCAATCAATACAGCCTTGCCATTTTTGATTTGTTTAATTACTGTTGGAAAGCTTATAACTCCTTCATTATCAATTCTTAGTTGCCCACTAGCTCCTTGATAATTTTTAACAATATCTTTCATGTTGATAAAAATTTTATCTTCTTGATAGTCATAGCCATATTTTTCCGTTAGCTTTATTATCAGTTTTACATTGTCATAACCTGTCGGGCTTGTTGCTTCAGGATTGATTTTATATAAGCGTTT
>CAYJOO010000060.1:6021-6700 GCA_964371845.1 uncultured Azospirillaceae bacterium
AAATCATCTTTTCCGTTGCTTGAATCTATATATTTTTCGCCCTCTAACAAAGCTTTATTATTTGCATAAGAAAACATTGCAAAAGTTGTTATTGGATTGTTGTATTTCACCTCTCTTAAGTCTTTTATAAAAATACTCAATAAAGGCTCATAAGTTCTTATAAAAACTACATCAGGATTTTTTTCTTTAATTTTCAAAGCTTCTATATAAGGATTCTTCTCATCAGAGTTCAACAAAGAAGTAGATAATATTTTAATGTTTTCTTTATCAAGTAATTTTGATAACGACTCAGACATTGCAATTGCATCAGGTGTGTTACTAAAAACAAGAGAAATTGTTTTAACTCCATTCTTCTTCAACATTTTAATAGAATCTTTTGCAATTTGTTCTGTGCTTATATAGTTAACAATATTAAATTTCTTGTCCGCCACCCCAGGAACTAATACACTAGATATGTGTAGGATTTTATCCTTTGACGCTCTTTCTTTAATTACTTTCCCTTGAGCGCTTAATGCGGTTGTAATAGCATTGATTTTATCGATATTCTTAAGCTTCTCATATGCAGATAAAGCACGCATTGGAGAAACTCCCGCATCTTCAATAATCACTTCGTAGTTGTATTTATTACCCTTTTTAAGATTTTCTTCATTAATGGCCATAAGCATTGCATTTTTATAAC
>CAYJOO010000061.1:0-6485 GCA_964371845.1 uncultured Azospirillaceae bacterium
GTAAAAACCCTCCAAGCCACTGATTTTACTATCTCACTAAAAAAACACCTTTCCCAACAGTTGACAACAACAATAAAACAAAATAGTATTTATCCAATTTAAAATTATTGTTAAATCATTTAAAATTATAAAAATATGAAAAATAAAGTAATACCGCAAGAAGTCTTTGCTACCAAGTATCAAAGAGTTGAGTTATTATCCGAGATAACTGAGTCTACTATAGGCATTCATAAGCACGCCTATACAAAGTTATACGTTTTTCAGGTTGCAGGGTATGGGATAGTGTTTCTCGCACCGTTTGAAAAAGTCGTTGTTGTAAATAAAAAAAGAGGAAATGCAGGACTCTTAAAAAAAATCAATGAACAGCTGAAAACTAAAAAAAACATCAGAAGAATATTCTGATGTTTTTTTTATTTTAAACATAGTGTTATTCATAACGCGAGGTTGTTTGAGGTCGCGTCATACCACGGCTAGACCGTGGTATCCAAGTGCGAATTAGCAACTTTTGATGTTGGGTTGAGGTTGTAGAATATGGATGGTTTTCACGTGGATAGCCCTATCAAGTAGTGCTATGACAGAGAGGAAGAGTGCGGAATGACAGAAATAAGACAACATGGTACAAATCTTTTACCTTTCCTAATGTATCATTAATCTTATTCCTCTACAGTTGACAACAACAATAAAACAAAATAATATTTATTCAAATTAAGTATTATTGTTAAATCATTTAAAAACATAAATTATGGAAAAATTAAAAGAATTTTTAGAAGACTACAAAAAACCTATTAGGTTAACATTAATTGTCGTTATGCTATGGTCTATTCAAGCATTCTGTCTTATAAAGTTTTTTAACTTCGAGAATCAGTTGTTTTTTATTACAATGACTTCTGTTTATGCTCTTTTTATTATCCTTACACTATTAAGTGGAATTGACGAAGACACACCAACATCATTATTTTGGTTGTCTCTAGGTCAAATAGCATGGATTTTAGCCCTGTGCCTTAGCTTCACAATATGGTTACAGATAGCACTACATTTTCACGGTATTTTTACTTTTGAGAAAAAGATGGTATCAAATATTGTTGGTGGCAAAAAACACCCTGTTTTTTCTTATTGCTATTTTGTTGTTTTAATAATCATTATAGCATGGCAACAACTAATTTAAGCCCTATGACTATTTTTAGCATCAGAATAATATTCTGATGCTTTTTTTATTTTAAACATAGTGTTATTCATAACGCGAGGTTGTTTTGGGTCGCGTCATACCACGGCTAGACCGTGGTATCCAAGTGCAATTTAGCAACTTTTGATGTTGGGTTGAGGTTGTAGAATATGGATGGTTTTCACGTGGATAGCCCTATCAAGTAGTGCTATGACAGAGAGGGGGAAGCAGCCGAACATCGGCTTATGGCGAGCAATGCTCGCCGCTACACAAAGGCCTTCACCGATTGATGCAAACGAATATACATAAGAGATAATTTTTGCTTGCATAAGAGATAAAAAAGTTATATGAATTGCTATAGATTTTTTTATAAGGAATAAGTAGATGATAGAGCAAATCAACTTTAAGGATATTCTTAATGTTTTTATTATTATCTTTGCGATGATAAACATTATTGGAAGCATTCCAATAATTCTAAACCTTAAAGGCAAAGGAAAATCTGTAAAGCCATTAAAGGCGTGCTTTTTATCATTTATTTTATTAACATGTTTTTTGTTTGTTGGAGAAGCTTTTTTGAAGCTATTTGGGCTTGATGTATCTTCTTTTGCGATTGCTGGCTCGTTTGTAATATTTATATTTGCACTTGAGATGATTTTGGAAAGAGAGATTGTAAAATCAAATACAGATATATCTAATGATGCAACTTTTTTTCCGATTGTTTTTCCGCTAATTGCGGGGGCTGGGGTGTTGACCACTCTTTTGACAATAAAATCTCAATATAATGCGGTTAATATAATGTTTGGCATCTTTTTTAACTTAATTATTATTTATATTGTGATTAAATATGCAAAAAAAATAGAAAAGCTACTTGGCAAAAACGCAATTCATATGCTTACTAAGTTTTTTGGCATTATATTGCTTGCTATATCTGTTAAGATATTTATTACAAATGTATCTTTGCTTATTGCAAACATTACATAAATATTAATAACTTTTTTTAATTTGTGTTGATGAGCATCAGATTTTGTTCTGATGCTTTTTTTATTTGTCTTGATTTGCCAATGTATGACGCGAAACTTCTTGACAAAAATTGACAATGTTAATATTGTTTATTCATAAGTAATGTATTATTAATCAACTAAAACCCAAATACCATGAAAATTAAAAGCATGGAAACAACCAACGGGATAAGGATTATCAACGTTGAGAGAGAAAGCGCAATGGTGTCTATAAAAATCATTGTAAATGTTGGCGCAAAAGATGAAGATGACAGTAATCGTGGCGTCGCCCACCTTCTTGAGCACATGCTCTTTAAGGGCACAACTACCAGAAGCGACTCTGAAATAATGTCCTTGGCAAGTAATTGTGGAATTGCCCTTAATGCTGGAACAAGTAACTATATCACAAGATATATTGGAACAGCAATGGCTGAAGACGCAGAGTGCATTTTTGATATATTCTCAGATGCGTTAAACAATTCAATCTTTGATCAAGATAAACTTGATAAAGAAATTGACATTGTTTGCCAAGAAATTCTACAACTATATCAGAATAGGCAACGCCTGTTTCCGTTTAAGAATGCGGAGCTGATCTTTGAAGGTGAGCACAGAAAGCATCATGTTATCGGTTCTGCAGAAAGTGTGAAAGGCATCAGCAGAGAAAAACTCGTTGAGTTCTATAACAAGTTCTATGTTGCAGATAATCTGACTGTTGTTGTGGCAGGGGGCGTTGCGATGGAAAAAACCGCCGAGCTTGTAAACAAATATTTTGCTAATATGCGCCGCGGACAAGCAAAACAAATCTTGCCAGATGCTTATAAAGGCGGCTTCTTAGAAGGCAACACCACAGAGGGCTCAAACAAAATTTCTGTTGCTTTTGAGATAAATAAAGAGCAAAACTTTATGGCAGTGCAAGTGCTTTCTAACATTCTGGGGGGATCTGCAATGTTTTCAAGGTTGTTTGCAAGATTAAGAAGCCAAAAAGGTTTGGTTTATTCAATCTCAACAACTTTCACAAGCAGTGCAACTCCTATATTTTATATAATGGCAGATACGTCTTCAGACAATGTTGATGAGGTTATAAAGGAGATTGCTCTTGAAATCAACGAAATCAAGCACACTGCAATTAGTGATGACGAGCTACAAAGAGCAAAGAAAAGCTTAAATGTGTCACTTGCAATAGGACTTGAAAGCAATGAGACTATTGCAAACATACTTGCTGATAGTAAGTATTCATCGGGTGAGTTATTTGATCCCGAAGAAGAAAAAAAGAAGCTTAGAGAAGTTTGCGTAGAAGATGTTTGCAAAGTAGCACAAGCAATTTTTAATACAAAGCCAGCTTATTTTATAAGCGGCAAGGTTGATAAAAAACCAAGCTACGAAGAGCTTTGTAAAATGCTAGAACAATAGTAAGAAGGCGGGGAAGTCCCCGCCTTTTTCTTTTATTATAAAACAAAATCTGTTTTGCCTTCATAGGCATACATATAAAGTTTTTTGATTTCTTCCACCAAGGGGTATCTTGGGTTGGCACCTGTGCATTGGTCGTCAAAAGCTTGAATTGCCAAGTCTTCTAACTGTGCCTCAAACTCTTTTTTGTTAATACCGGCTTCTTTGAGAGATGCTGGAATACCAAGCTCTTTTTTGAGCCATTCTACTTTTTTGATTAAGGCAGAGACTTTGTCATCCTCTGTTTTGCCCCCTAATCCCAAATAATCAGCAACGTCTGCAAGTCTTTTTTTGATGCATGGTGCCTCATATTGAGCAAATGCAGTTTGCTTTGTTGGTGCATCATTTGAGTTGTATCTCAACACTTGGCTAATTAACATTGCGTTAGCACTGCCGTGTGGCAAATGATATTTGGCACCCAATTTGTGTGCCATAGAGTGACAAACGCCCAACATGCCATTGGCAAATGCCATACCTGCAAGCGTTGCGGCATTGTGCATTTTATCTCTGGCGATTGGGTCTGCTAATTTGTATGACGCTGGCAAGTATTCAAATACAGATTTAATAGCCTCTTTTGCCAAACCATTTGTATATTCTGTTGCAAACACTGATGATATTGCCTCAATTGAATGAACAAATGCGTCTACACCGCCTGCAGCAACAACGCTTTTTGGCATAGACATAACCAAGTCCGAGTCCACAATTGCCATGTGAGGTGTTAATGCATAATCAGCAATAGGATATTTGATGCCAGTTTCATTGTCTGTTATTACTGAAAATGGTGTTACCTCAGAGCCTGTGCCTGATGTGGTTGGAATGCAAACCATATAAGCTTTTTTGCCAAGCTCTGGGAAGGCACAAATTCTTTTTCTGACATCCATAAAACGCATTGCAAGGTCCTCAAACTTGACCTCTGGATGCTCATACATCAACCAAACAATTTTGGCTGCATCCATTGGTGAACCACCGCCAAGAGCAATAATCACGTCAGGCTTAAAGCTGTTTGCCATATCCAAACCTTTGTTAACAGTCTCAATATCTGGATCTGGGTTGACATCTGCAAATATTTGATATGCAATGCCAACAGAATCCAAAACGTTGGTAACGTTTTTGGTATAACCAAGCTCGTATAATGGCTTGTCTGTTATGATTAATGCCTTCTTTTTGCCTTCTAGCTCTTGGAGAGCCAATGGCAAAGAACCTCTTTTGAAATAAATTTTTGGTGGCACTCTAAACCAAAGCATATTTTCTTGTCTTTTTGCTACTGTTTTTATGTTCATAAGGTGTTTTACTCCTACGTTTTCACTAACTGAATTGCCACCCCATGAGCCGCAGCCCAAGGTTAATGATGGTTCTAGTCTAAAGTTATATAAATCACCTATGGCACCGTGCGATGCTGGTGTGTTAATTAAAATTCTGCCTGTGTGTAATAATTCTGAGAAGTATTTTATTCTCTCATCATTATTTTGGCTTGTATACAAAACAGAAGTATGGCCATTGCCGCCAAAGTTAATGAGATCTTTTGCTGTTTTGCAAGCAGATTTGAAGTCATTTGATTTGTATAACACTAATACTGGCGATAGTTTTTCTGCAGATAATGGCTCTTTGGGCCCAACGTCTGATACTTCTGCGATTAAGACTTTGGTGTCTTGGGGTACTTTTATTTTTGCCATTTGTGCAATTTTATAAGCGCTTTGTCCCACAATTTCTCCATTTAAGTGCCCATCTGGAAAAGCAAATTTGCTTAGCAATGCTTTTTCTTTTGCATTTAAGATATATGCTTTTTTTGCCAAGAACTCTTCTTTGACTGCTTTATATATTGATTTGTCAATCACAACAGACTGCTCAGATGCACAAATAACACCGTTGTCAAAAGTTTTTGAAATTAGAATCGAATTAACAGCCATTTGAATATCTGCGGTTTCATCAATCACGGCTGGGGTGTTGCCGGCGCCCACACCTAATGCTGGCTTGCCTGATGAATATGCGGCCTTTACCATTCCAGGTCCGCCTGTGGCAAGAATTGTTGCAATGCTTGGGTGTGTCATTAACAAATTGGTTTTGATAATGCTTGGCTCATCTATCCAACTGATAATATCTTTTGGAGCTCCTGCTTTGACAGCTTCTTCAAGCATTATCTTGGCAGTTTCTATCGTGCATTTTTTTGCCCTTGGGTGTGGGGAGAAAATAATGCCGTTTCTGGTTTTTAATGATATTAGGGTCTTAAATATTGTTGTTGATGTTGGGTTTGTGGTTGGAATAACCCCTGCTATTACTCCCAAAGGGTCTGCAACTTTCATTATTTGGCCAACTTTGTCATCTTCTAAAACACCACATGTTTTGGTATTTTTATACTTGTTATAGATATATTCTGCTGCGAAGTGGTTTTTTATAACCTTGTCTTCAAAAATGCCCATGCCAGTTTCTTCAACTGCCATTTTTGCCAAAGGAATCCTAAGAGAGCAAATTTTTGTTGCAACACGTGCAAAAATTTTATCTACCTGTTCTTGAGAAAATGTTGCAAATTCTTCTTGAGCTTTCCTTACCTTTGCAACTAAGTCATTTATGTATTTTTCTTCTTGAGTTATTTGTATTTTTTCTTGCGTTTTTTTTGCCATTTTATCAATCCTAAATAAAATAATTAATCTGTTGGTTTTTTTAACAATAATTAATTAATAAATAGTTTCAATACAAACAAATTACAAATAAATTAATATTGCTGATTGTTACATTAAAAATGCAAAAAAAGCTTGCAATTATAAAAAGTTTGGGTTATATAAACCATTCAATCAGATTGACAGGAGCTAATTAGGCATGCCCTGCAGTCTTAAAACTCAAAATTTAAGGAGAGAAAAATGCCAAAAATGAAAACAAAAAGT